>NZ_JANSIR010000065.1:39850-62368 GCF_047462155.1 Synechococcus sp. OH2 | reverse complement strand
CCACGTGATCCGCTTTGGGCATACGGGCGGCCCGGCCCAAGCCAAAGCGGCTGCTCACCAACTTGTCGGTCACCAATCCGTAGATCAACCCCACCAGGGCAGCCCCCACCAAGGTCATGACCACCGCCACCACCTTCACCCCTAGAGGGGTCTCCGCCTGCTGAAAAGCCTCGATGTCCCCATACCCCCCCGTCAACACCACGATGGTCAGCAACAGCCCGTCAACCACGGATTTGCCGATAGCTCTAAAGTTAAGGATCCCCAGCACCAGCATGGCTCCCAAGGTGAAGGTGAGGGTGCGCACGATGGGCTTGATCTGCAGCAGTCCCTGCAGGCTTCTGCGCAGCCAAGATAGGAGCTGCCTGAACGAGTTGCCTCGCTGTTGTTGTCGTTTGTCTTGCACCTGTCCGCTGGCCCAGCGTTGTGCCCGCGAAGAGCCGCGCCGCCCGTTGCGCTCCAACAGGTGCAGATAGGATCTGGGGTCGCAGATCACCAAAATGCGATCCCCCTCCAGCAGCTCTGCCTCGTGGTCGAAATCGTCGAAAACCCGAGACTCGGAAAAGTCGGACAGCCCGTCCACCGGGTAGTGAAACAGCACCCGCGCCCGAAAGGTTTCCTCCAGTTCCGAGAGGGGCATGTGCAGCAGACGGGAGTTGTAGCCGATGGTCAGCTCCACCACGTTCCAGAGGGTGGTCTCTTGGGGAGCGCCAAAATAAAGCGGATTCGCCAGCTCCGGCGGCAGCGTGGCCGGCTGAGCCTCTAACTGGGGCAACTCGAAGTAGCCGACAAATTCGTCCGAGACAGCTTTCAGAGCAAAGGCCGGCGCAGCCAAGGCAGCCACCGACAGGGAAAAATGCTGCGGCAAAATCGAGTCCAGGTAGCGGGCAAGGCCGGTGTTAAACAGACGAGAGACAATGCGCACCTGCGGGTTGAGATCCCGAATCAAGAGAGCCAGCTCGAAGTTGGCTTGGTCGTTGTCCTCCACAAGCAATGCCACCTTGATCCGCTCGATCCCAGCCCGGCGCAACACCTCCGGCTGATGGGGATCCCCCTCTAGGTATTGCCACTGCTCTTTTAATAAAGAAGGCCGCGGGCCGGGAGCCACCACTACCGCGCGCTGTCCAAAGTCTTCCAGAATCTGCAGCGTCAACGCTGCCAGGTCGTTGTAGCCACAGACCAGGATGAAAACACCCGGATCCCGGCCATTGTCCTGCAGTTGCTCATCCAGCCATTGATGAGAAAGGGATCCCACCATACTCCACCACCTACCCTGCTCCCTTTATACCCAAGGCAGGTCTAGAACCCCGCCCTACCCAAAATATTCCGGTAAGGGATCCCCTTGCCCGGCCAGCCGCGATGAGAAGCGACCTTGGCTCTTGTTTCCAGCGAGAGTTGGCGGATCTTGGGCCAAACGGTTCAAAGATGAGAACGACTCCCAACAGCTTGACTCGGTACTTAGGATCCTCTATCATTGCCCCAGCGCCAAGTTCTTGAGTAAAAATCTCAATAAGCTTGGCCTAGAGAAGGGTCAAAAGGCCGGCATTTGAGGGAACTGCCCTGATTTCAGGGAGGGGGTTTTCAAGTGCTTTCTCGGGTAAAGGCATTGCTGACTGGGTCAATGCAGCAGCCTTTCTTGAAATGTTTTTGAGTTTAGGAGTTGGGTATGCGCTTATCGCGACGGCAATTGGTCAGTGGAGCCGCGCTGGGATCGGTGGCCTTGGCGGCAGGCTTGCTGGGGCGTCCGGCCCGCGGTGCCAACCGGGAGGTGAACCTCTACACCTCTCGGCACTACAGCACTGATGAGGAATTGTACGAACTTTTCAAACAGAAAACGGGCATTACCGTCAATTGGGTGCAGGGCAACGCCGATGAGATTGCCCAACGTATCCGCAGCGAGGGAGCCAACAGCCCTGCTGATATCTTCATGACGGTGGATGTGGCCCGGCTGTGGCGCGCCCAGAACGAAGGCCTGTTTCAGCCCATCCAGTCCGAGACGCTCTCTAAGAACATCCCGGAATCGCTGCGGGATCCGGAAGGCTACTGGTTTGGCCTAACCAAGCGGGCGCGGGTGATCATGTACAACAAAGACAAGGTGGATCCCAAGGAGCTCTCCACCTACGAAGATCTGGCCAACCCCAAGTGGCGAGGTAAGGTGCTCACCCGCTCCTCCAGCAATGTGTACAGCCAATCTCTGACGGCTTCCATTATCCTGGCGCACGGGATCCCAGAAACCGAACAGTGGGCCCGCGGCTTGGTGGCCAACTTTGCCCGCCCGCCGGAAGGGGGAGACATTGATCAAATCAAAGCCGTGGCCGCTGGTGTGGGGGATGTGGCCCTAGCCAACACCTACTACCTGGCGCGTTTGATCAAATCCGACAATCCCGAAGATCGCGCCGTAGCGGAGAAAATCGGCGTCTTCTTTCCCAACCAACAGGATCGCGGCACCCACGTCAACATCAGCGGCGCCGGAATTTTGAAAACAGCTCCCAACAAAGAGGCCGCCATCCAGTTTCTGGAGTTCCTCTCCGGCCCAGAGGCGCAGGCCATCTTTGCCCAGAGCAACAACGAATACCCGGTGCTGCCGGGGGCGGAGATCGACTCGGTGGTGGCCAGCCTTGGCACCTTCAAGGAAGACACGATCAACGCCGCCAGCATTGGCCGCGTTACCCCCGATGCTCTAAAAGTGATGGATCGGGCCGGTTGGAAGTAGATCCTGAGTGCAGCCTCCCGTTGCTTAAGCCGCAAACGTTAGGCAGCTTGACAGTTTTTGGCCAAACGTTGATACTCATGGGATGGCGCGGCCTCAGTTCGAGGCCGCACTCCTCTCCTGTCCATCTTTTTCAAAGCTTCTGGAGGTTTGACTAATGAAACAACTGCGCCCAGTAGCCCTGTTCTTGCTCCTTCCTTCTTTAACTTCTTCTTACAGCGATAGCCCAGCAAGAGCAATTGAAAACTTCCCTGAAAAGGCTCCCGTTCCCAAGCGGGATCTGCTTTTAACCACGGAAAACGGCGTCAAAATCTACAATGGCGGGTTTGGCTCTGGCCTTGCCTTTGATGGCCAGTACTTCTATGTGCTCACCGATCGCGGCCCCAATATCGATGGAGCTGAATCAAACGACAAGATTTTCCCTAAGCCCGACTTTACCCCTCAAGTCGCCAGATTATCTCTGGACAGCGATAGCTTCAAGTTAGACAAAGTCATTCTGCTGCAAGACGAAACAGGCAAAAATCTCACGGGGATTCCCAATCCATCTAATTTGGGGGGGACAGGAGAGAAAGCTTACGATCTCAGCGGCAAACCGCTGGCTCCGGATCCCAAGGGCATTGACCCAGAAGGCATTGCGGTGGCCAAAGATGGGAGTTTTTGGGTTGCCGACGAATACGGACCTCACTTGATCCATTTCGATGCCAACGGCAAGGTAATCGAGTGGATTAATCCTTTTGGGAGCGGATTCGGCGGCAAAAAGCTTCCAGAAGTTTACAAAAACCGGCGCCCCAATCGCGGCATGGAGGGGCTAACTCTGACGCCCGATCAGAACTATCTGGTCGGCATCATGCAGTCGCCGCTTTTGAACCCAAACAAAGACGTTCAAAAGACCGCGACCGTTTGTAGGATACTCTTCTACGAGCTGGCCACGGGCAAGTTTAGGGAATACCTCTACCCTCTGGAGGGAACAGGCACGGCTGTTAGTGAAATTGCTGCCATCACAAACACGACTTTCCTAGTCCTCGAGCGGGATGGTAAAACACCGGGAGCCGACAAAGAGGTGACCAAGAAAATCTACAAAATTGACATTTCTGGTGCTACTGATGTCTTTGACCCTAGCCCGAACGGCCGGCTGGTCAACGGCAAGACGCTAGAGCAGCTCACACAAGATGAAATAACTGCAGCAGGGATCAAGCCCGTTTCTAAAGAAGAAGTATTTGACATCATGTCGATCCCCAATTATCCCCACGATAAGCCAGAGGGATTGGTCATCCTTGATGCAAATACTCTTGCGATAGTGAACGACGACGACTTCGGCATTGTCTCAGAAAAGGGCGTAGTAAAGGAGAAAATGATGCCCTACCTAGATAACAAGCAAGACGAGAACATTGTCTATTTTGTCAAGCTGCCGAAGAGCTTGTTCTGAAAGAGCTGTCAAAAAGGGTGGGATCTTCTTTTGTTTCCCGAGAGCTGGTCGAGTTTTGTCAAAGCAGGTAGCTGCCGCAGTCTGAGATGAACAAAGGGATCCAGCCAAAGTGGTTGAGCAAATTTCTGTTGAGAAGCGGCTTCTCTGCTCTGAACGGCTGGGCGCTTCTGACGCTAACCCTCAGCGGCCTCATTCTCGTTCCCGTCCTGACGGTTCTCCTCAGCCTTTTTGCTGATGAGCGGCAGGTTTGGGAGCACTTGACCGACACGGTCTTGGGGCTGTACGTGCGCAACAGCCTGCTGATGATGGTGGGGGTGGCGCTGGGAGTCGTCCTGGTGGGCAGCGGCACTGCCTGGCTGGTGACAATGTGCGAATTCTGGGGGCGGGCCTGGCTAGAGTGGATGCTGGTGTTGCCCCTGGCGGCTCCTACTTATGTGTTGGCCTACGCTTACACTGACTTTTTGCAAGTAACCGGCGGCTTCCAGACCTGGCTGCGGCGGGTTACCGGCTGGGGGATCGGCGACTACTGGTTCCCCAACATTCGCTCCTTGTGGGGGGCGATCCTGCTGCTCGTCCTCACCCTCTACCCCTACGTGTATCTCTCGGCACGGCTGGCCTTCCAGGAACAGTCGGTGGCCTGTTTGGAGGTGAGCCGCTCCTTGGGCTACGGACCCTGGGCCAGCTTTTTCCGGGTGGCCTTGCCCTTGGCCCGGCCGGGGATCGTGGCCGGCTGTCTGCTGGCTTTGATGGAGACCCTGAACGATTTCGGCACCGTCAGCTATTTTGGGGTCGATACCTTTACTACCGGCATCTACCGCACCTGGACAGCTCTGGGCAATCCGGTGGCAGCAGCTCAGCTTTCAGCGCTGCTTTTGCTGTTGGTGTTGCTACTGATGGCCCTGGAGCAGTTTTCCCGCCGGCGGGCGCGCTACTATCGTCAAGGATTCAAGCCAAACCCAAGTCGTTATCCCTTGCACGGGATCCGGGGGGTGGGAGCGTGGCTGGCCTGTGGGATCCCGATTGGTCTGGGCTTCATTATCCCTGCCCTGATCCTGCTCCATATGACCCTGCGCCAGGGGGAGTTGGGCCGCCGCTTTTGGAGCTACGCCCAGAACAGCTTTCTCCTCTCGACGATCACGGCGGTGATCGCCGTCTTGGTGGCGGTGGTGGTGCTGTACGGTTTGCGGCTGCAGCGGGCCTGGGGCCTGCGGCTGGCGGTGCGGCTATCTTCCCTGGGCTACGCGCTACCGGGCGTGGTGATTGCAGTAGGAGTTCTGATTCCCCTGGGGCAACTGGATCAACTGCTGAGCTACTTGCGGCAGGCGCTCTTTCAACAGCCGCCCGGTCTGGTAATCAGCGGCACTATTGTGGCGTTGGTGTTTGGCTATCTGGTGCGCTTTTTGGCGGTGGCTCTGTCCACCGTCGAGGCGACGCTAGCGCGCATTCCTCCCAGTCTGGATGAGGCAGCCCGCAGCTTGGGGCAGGGATCCCTGGGCACCCTGTGGCGGGTGCACCTGCCCCTGATGGGAGGCGGGATCCTGGGAGCGATGCTGCTGGTGTTTGTAGATGTGATGAAGGAGCTGCCGGCCACGATGGTGCTACGCCCCTTCAACTTCGATACCTTGGCCGTCCACACCTACCGCATGGCTGCCGACGAACGCCTGGCCGAGGCCGGCGCCCCCGCCTTGGCGATTGTCCTGGTGGGGATTTTGCCGGTGATCCTGCTCAACGCCCAGATAGCCCAGCGACGCAATCTAGGCTCCTCAAATAAAACGTCTCCCTACGTCCTTCCCTAACTCCCCTCTCCCAGAGGGAGAGAGGTTGGGGGTGAGGGTGGGAGAGAAGTTCATAGGGCCTCAGCTCCGGCAACGACCTCCAGGATCTCCTGGGTGATAGCCGCCTGCCGAGCTTTGTTGTAGGCAAGGCCCAGTGTGCGGATGAGTTCGCTGGCGTTGTCGCTGGCATTGTTCATGGCCGTCATGCGGGCCGCCAACTCGCTGGCCGCTGCTTCCTGCAAAGCCCGCAACAACTGGTTGTTCAAGTACAGCGGCAGCAGCGCGTCCAAAATCTGCACCGGATCCTGCTCGAAGATCATGTCTGGCGGCGGGGCTGAGACAGGAGCAACGATCTTGCTGCGCTCGACCGTGAACTCTCCCCCCCGCACCAGCAGGTTAAAAATCTCGTCGTCGCGGGCAACCAGGCGCGTGGGATCCAGAGGTAGCAGCGATTGCACCACCGGACGGGAGCTGATCAGCGAGACAAAGCGGGTGTAGATCAGCTCCACCTTGTCTACTTTCTCGGACAGGAAAGCGGAGAGGAGCTGATCCCCTATTTGCGCAGCTTCCGCCGCCGTAGGAATCTGCGACAAGTTCACGTAGGTCTTGGCAATGAGAGCGGAGCGGCGCTGAAAATACTGCACCACCTTGCGGCCCACCAGGTAAAGCTGCACCTGCAGCCCCGTCTGCTGCAGCTCGCGCACCCGCTCCTCGGTGCGCTTGATAACGTTGGCATTGTAAGCACCGCACAGGCCCCGATCCCCAGCCACCACCAACAGGCCCACCGTTTCAATGGGCCGCTGCTTCAGCAGAGGCAACTCGACATTTTCCAGCCGCAATCGCGTTTGCAGCCGATAGAAAACCTGGGCTAGGCGGTCGGCAAAGGGACGGGTGGCCATCACCTGCTCCTGGGCCCGTCGCACCCGCGCTGCCGCCACCAGGCGCATGGCCTCTGTAATCTTGCGGGTATTTTTCACCGCCTTGATGCGATCGCGAATCCGCTTTAGGTTTGCCATAACCGATCCCCTCTGCTGTGGTTACTGGATGGGGATCCCCAAAGCAGGGATCCCCGGCAACTAAGCCGCCTTGGCCAGGAAGCTCTGTTTGAACTCCGTGATGGCGGTTTTCAAGATCTCTTCCGCCTCTTCAGTGAGTTGCTTGGTGGAGAGGACGATCTCGCCATACTTGGGATGGGTGGTGCCCAAGTAGGACAGCAGGCCCTGCTTGAAGCTGGAGACTTTCTCCACCGGAATGTCGTCCAAATACCCCCGCGTCCCGGCGTAGATAATCGCCACCTGCTGATCCAAAGACAGGGGCGAATATTGCGGCTGCTTGAGGATCTCCTGCAGCCGTTGGCCACGGGCCAATTGCTTCTGGGTGGCCTCGTCCAGATCAGAGGCAAATTGGGCAAAGGCTTCCAGATCCCGATATTGCGCCAGTTCCACCTTGATCGAGCCGGCCACTTTCTTCATCGCCTTGGTCTGGGCCGCCGAGCCGACGCGGCTGACAGAGATGCCAACGTTGATGGCGGGGCGAATACCGGCGTTGAACAGATCCGACTCCAAGAAGATCTGCCCATCGGTGATGGAGATAACGTTGGTGGGAATATAGGCCGACACGTCGTTGGCCTGGGTTTCCACAATCGGCAGCGCCGTCATGGATCCCTCGCCCAGCCGGCTGTTCAGCTTGGCCGCCCGCTCCAGCAACCGCGAGTGCAGATAGAATACATCCCCTGGGTAGGCTTCCCGACCGGGCGGACGCCGCAACAGCAGCGACATCTGCCGGTAGGCCACCGCCTGCTTGGAGAGGTCGTCGTAGACCACCAAAGTGTGCTTACCCTGGTACATAAAGTACTCGGCAATGGTGGCACCACAATAGGGGGCCAACCACTGCAGCGGGGCCGGGCTGTCAGCGCCGGCAGCCACCACAATGCTGTAGTCCATTGCCCCTCGCTCGGTTAGAACGCCCACCACCTGGGCGATGGTGCTCTGCTTCTGGCCAATGGCTACGTAGATGCAGATCACATCCTGCCCTTTCTGGTTCAGGATCGTGTCCACGGCAACGGTGGTCTTGCCGGTTTGGCGGTCGCCGATGATCAGCTCCCGCTGCCCCCGCCCGATGGGGATTAGAGCGTCAATGGCGGTGATGCCGGTTTGCAGGGGCTCGTACACGGAGCGGCGATCGATAATGCCGGGGGCCGGGGACTCAATGAGGCGCGTCTCGGTGCAGTGAATCGGCCCTTTGCCGTCAATGGGATTGCACAGGGGATCCACCACGCGGCCCAGCAGGGCTTCGCCCACCGGGATGCTGGCAATTCTGCCCGTGGCTTTGACGGTGGATCCCTCTTGGATGTTGCGCCCGGAGCCAATCAGCACCGCGCCGACGTTGTCTTCCTCCAGGTTGAGGGCAATGCCCACAGTGCCATCTTCGAACTCCAGCAGCTCGCTGGCCATCACCTTCTCCAGGCCGTAGATGCGGGCAATGCCGTCTCCCACCTGCAGGACGGTACCGACATTGGAGATCTGCATCTCCTGGTTATACTGTTCGATCTGCTGCTTGATGATGGTACTGATCTCGTCTGGGCGAATCGTAGGCATAGCAGTCCTCTCAACGGAATAGGAAGGGATCCAAAATTACTAAGGAAAACGTTGGGCCAATTTAGGCCAACTGCAGCGCCAGCCGACGCAACTGGCCGCGCAAGCTGAGGTCGATCACCTGGGAGCCGATCTTGATGATCACCCCACCCAGCAGTGTGGGATCTTGGGCAATCTGGAGCTCCACACCCCTGGCCTGCGTGAAGTCTCTTACCCGCTCGCGAATCGACTGCTGTTGCGCTTCCGTCAGGGGTACCGCCGTGGTCACCTCGGCCAGGACGATATTTTGGAGCTTCCGCTGCAGCTCCAAGAACCGCCGGCAGACGGCCTCGAGGAACATGATACGGCGACGGTCGCTCAACAGCTTAAGAGCATTCAGCAGCAGGGGGTGGATCTGGTCGGCAAACACCTGCTGCAGCAGGTTTTTCTTGGCTTCCGCCTTGATCAGGGGGCTGGCGAGGAATTGGCCCAGCTCCGGCGTGGCCTGCAGAACCGCGGCCATGAAACGGATGTCGGCCTCAAAGGTATCCATTAGCCCCTGAGCAGAGGCAAGAGAAACCAGGGCTTCGGCGTAGGGATCGACCACCTTGGCGGCCATGGTGCGGCTGATCATGCTTTTCCCTTCCTCCTCCTTAGCGGGCAATCATCTGGATCCCTTGTTCAATCAGGCGCTGGTGAACCTGCTCGTTGAGGTGCTGCGGCAGCTCCTGCTCCACCTTGCGCAGGGCTTGGCGCACAATCTGGCGGCGCAGCTCCTGGACAATTTGCTCTTGTTCGGCAGAGAGGTCCCTTTCGGTGTTGGCGCGCAGCCGCTCGATCTCCCGCTCCGCCTGCTGCAACAGCTCCTGCCGGCGGGCTTCCGCGTTGGCCTCCGCCTGTTTGCGAATGCGCTCCGCCTCCTGCTGAGCCTGCGCCAGCTTTTGTTGTTCCTCCGCCAGCCTCTCGATCGCCTCCTGCTTGCGCTGCTCCGCCTGGCGCAGCTCCTCGAGGATACCTTCTCGCCGCTTGGCCAGAGCTTCCCCCACCACCCGGCGACCCAAAATGTACAGCAAGGTGAGGATAATGGCGATGTTGATTAAGTTGCTTTCCAGAATCGCATCCAGGATCCCCTTTTCTGCAGAACCCTCAGTGGCTTCCGTAACCGGCTCGGCCACGGCCAAAAGCCAAGCGGGCACCAGGCTCCACACCAGCATCACGCGCTACTCCCAAGGAATGTTCAACCGGCTACTTAACGGGCGCTGCCCAACAGCTTCTCGGTGATCTGGGCAGCAATGGTATCTACTTGCTGCTGCAATTGTTGGAGGGCCGCCTGTTTCTCTTGCTCGATCTGCAGCCGCGCCGCTTCCAGCTTGGCTTGCATCTCCGCCTGTGCCGCCGCTAGCTTCTCCGCACGGATGCGGGCTGCAGCCGCTTCCGCCTCGGCGATCACCTGCTGCGCCTGTAGGCGGGCCTTGCCGATCTCAGCCTCGTACTGGCGGGTCAGAGCCATCGCCTTGTCCAACCGCTCCTGGGCCTCCGCCTGGGTGGCGCGGATGTAGTCGTTGCGGCTGTCGATGACCCGAGTAACCGGCTCGTAGAAGAGGGAGTTGAGCACGGCCACCAGCAGCAAAAATTGGACGGCAATGATGGGCAAGGTGGCATCCAGATCGAAGAGGCCATTTTTCTCAGCCACTTCGACGGCCAACAGGGTTGAACAGATCATGGGCTCCACCACCAGAAACGGGATCTGAGATCGAGCAAGAAAGGGGGCAAGACCCCAGCTCTCGGCCTGGGCCGCCCCCAGAAGGCATTAAGCGAAGGGGTTGGCGAACAAGAGCACCAGCGCCACCACCAGGCCATAAATGGTCAGCGCTTCCATGAAGGCCAGGCTAACCAACAGGTTGCCGCGGATTTTGTCTTCTGCTTCCGGCTGACGGGCCAGCCCTTCCATAGCGGCGGCGGCAGCATTCCCCTGGCCCAGCCCCGGGCCCAGGGATCCCAGGCCAATCGCCAGAGCAGCAGACAACACAGAAGCAGCAGAGGTTAACGGATCCATAGTGAGATGCTCCTTGTCAGTACAAAACAAAAAATTGTTGGCAACAGCGCCTTTTGACTTTGAGGTGATCTGGCCTGAGTAGCCGAACCGATCGCCTCTTTGTCGGTGGCCTCTCGGCCCCAACAAACCTTACCAGAGAAGGGATCCCTTGCAACGACCCATTGGAGAGATTTTGAGAGCTGGGCCCTGAACTCGGCGGTTGGCCCAACTCCTGGGTCAATCGTGGTGATCCCCTCCCCCGTGACCTTCCAGCGCCTCTCCAATGTAAGCGGCTGAGAGGGTGGAGAAGATCAAAGCCTGAATGGCCCCCGTAAATAGGAATAGGATCATCACCGGCACCGGGATCAACAACGGCACCAGCAACACCAACACCGCGATCACCAGCTCCTCTGCCAAGATGTTGCCGAACAGACGGAAGCTCAGCGAGAGAGGCTTGGTGAAATCTTCCAGGACATTGATGGGCAACAGAACTGGCGTAGGCTCGATGTACTTCTTAAAGTAAGCCAGCCCACGCTTGCTAATGCCGGCTACAAAATACATGACACTGGTGAGCAGCGCTAAGCCGGCGGTGGTGTTGATGTCGTTGGTGGGAGAGGCCAGCTCTCCTTCCGGCAGGGGAATTAGCTTCCAGGGGAAGAGGTTGCCCATCCAGTTGGAGACAAAGATGAACAAGAACAAGGTGCCAACATAGGGCACCCAGGGCCGGAAGTTTTTCTCACCAATCTGGGCACGGGCAATGCTTTGGACAAACTCCAGGGTGTACTCGATAAAGTTTTGCAGACCAGCGGGCTCCCGCTGCAGTTGACGAGTCCCCACCAGCACCACGGTCAAGATCAGGGCGATGGCAATCCAACTGGCAATCAAAACTTGCCCGTGAACGGTGAATTTGCCCAGGTGCCAATAGAGGTGATGGCCGACCTCAAGTTCTGCTAGCAGAGGAGGAGAGGAGAAGAACAGATTCATGAGCATCACACAGAAGAAGACGAACGGGTCAAGGTCTGAACAAGATAAATCAGCAGGGTGACCTTATAGGTCATGAACCCCAAGAAAATGGGCAAAACCTGCAAAGACTTCACCTGGGTGGCCAGGACGATCAACCCGACAAACAAAGCCAAGCGCGTCACGCCCAGCCGGCTGCGACTTTTGCCCAGTTCCGCGACGCCGCGGCCCAGCATGCGCAGATAGACTACGCCAACGATTGCCCCCAGCAAATAGTTGGCAGCCACCGCCAGTGAGTAAACCAAAGCCACCCCCACCGCAATGGCTAGGCTCACCCCCAGGGTGACCAGCGCCAACCATAGCTGCAGCGCTTCATAGCTCCTGCCTGCCGTGGTCGCCTTCTCCCCCAAACCCGCTTTGCCCGGGGCAAGCGACGGCTGCGACGCACTCTGGCAGTCCAGACCCGCCTTCTGCTGGGGCGGAGGCGGCGCCTCCTCTAGGGGCGGCAAAGGCTTGGGCTTCCACGGGGTCGCCTTCCAACGGGCAGGACTGTGGGAGAGGAGTCGGGAAGAACGTGCCATGGGAGT
The DNA here is from genome assembly GCF_047462155.1 of Synechococcus sp. OH2. Lineage (NCBI taxonomy): Bacteria > Bacillati > Cyanobacteriota > Cyanophyceae > Synechococcales > Synechococcaceae > Synechococcus > Synechococcus sp. OH2. The sequence continues at coordinate 50,305 of NZ_JANSIR010000065.1, read as the reverse complement.
GAGGTCACCACCTCTGAGGATCTGGCCTTAACCCAAAATAACACGACTAAGTAACAATACTTAACGAGTTGGGCCGGGCCAGGACGCGATGGAACCTTGCAACTATCGCCTCGAAAGACAACTAGCCCTTCGACAGACGGAGATGTTCCTTTAAGAATCTACCACCTTCACGGATTGACAACGGCAAAAATGGAAAACTTTCTGAAAGCCCTCGGATGTAAAGTTTTGCCTGGGGTGGCCGAGAAGCTGCAATGTTCTGTTACCTCCTGTTGTTTTGAGGTGGATCCCGCCGACCCTGCCGCTCTATATACTATGGGGCAGTGAGAACAAAGGGCGAGGACGATCCCCGTGAGTTGGCTGGTCAAGGCAATCTGGGTGGACTACAGCTTGGCCGTGGCGCTGACGGTGCTGCTGCCGTTGGCTCTCCTAATTTGGGCTTTTGCGGTGGGGTTACGTCCTCTGATTCAGCTCTTGATCGTTTACTGGCGGGTGTCCAGCCTCTTGGCGGTGACGGTGTATTTGATGATTGGTGGCCTGCCCATCAGCTTCTTAAGCGGGGCGATGGCGCGGCTCTTGATCCCGGTCTGCCTGTGGTTCTGGCAGGATTGGAGCACTGCTCTCAGGCAGTCGAGAAGCTGGGCGGCACGAGCTTTTTTGCTCTGGCGGTGGGCTGTAACCGGTTACATGGGGGCCGGGATCCTCTTTTCGGGGGCCTTCGTGCCCTGCGCCTTCCGGGCTTCTCTATCGGCAGAGTGTCGAGCTTGGCTTGAGCCGCCGCTGGGGTTTCGAGAGATTTTCCATCCCAATGTGCCGCCGGAGCTGCTGGGGAGCGTGGGGGCGTGGGGCTTGGTGGCCTACCTGCTCTATAGCGTTTACTTTGTCTGGCGGCTGCGGCCCGGTGCAGACAAGGGGGAGCTGGCATGAGTGCTTTTGCTTTGCCCTGGCCGCTGGCCTTGGAGCGCTACAGCCAGGCTCACCCCCAGGAGGTGCTGCGGGTGGAGGTAGAAAGCGAGGGAGAAGCTGATTTGGTGCTAATCTACCGCGGCTACAGCAGCTCCCTGCGGCGGGCCACGCCCCCCGATCCGGAAGTGGCGGTGATCCCCCCCCAGGCTCGCTTTTTGCAGCTGGAGCGCCTGAGCGCCCCTTATCACCCTGAGCGCTCGCAGGTTTTGGCCCTCTACCGCAACTGGGAGGAGCTGAAAGCTTGGCTGGCCCAGGCGGGGATCCCAGTGGCCGAGTGAGCAATTCCCGGTCTCAGCGCCCTACTGGGCTGGGTTGCCGCTGCAGGATGGTGTATTCTGCCGGCTGCAGAAGAGATTGCCCTGTCATCTCTGGCGGCTGAGGTAGGCCTAGGATCTCGAGCAGGGTGGGGCCGACATCGGCCAGGGTGCCGCCAGAGCGCAGCTTGACATCGCCACCGCGACCAGGGATCTTGCGCTTTTCCCCCTCCACCAGAATGCAGGGCACGGGGTTGGTGGTGTGGGCGGTCCAGGGGTTGCCCTGCTCGTCCCACATCAGCTCCGCATTCCCGTGATCCGCCGAGATTAAGGTGGTACCCCCCGCATCCGCCACCGCCGCCAGCAGACGGCCCAGGCAGCGATCCACCGTCTCCAGCGCCCGCACGGTGGCCTCGAAGTTGCCGGTGTGGCCCACCATGTCGGGGTTGGCGTAGTTGAGTACCACGAGGCTGTATTCGCGGCGGGCGATAGCTTCTATTGCCTTGTCGGTCACCTCCACCGCCGACATCTCCGGCGCTTGGTCATAGGTGGCCACCAGCGGGCTTGGCACCAAGATGCGATCTTCGCCGGGAAAGGGCTGCTCGATACCGCCGTTGAAGAAGTAGGTGACGTGGGCGTACTTTTCCGTCTCGGCAATGCGCAACTGCTTGAGGCCGGCCTCGCTCACCACTTGGCCCAGCAGGTGATCCAGGTTCTGGGGCTTAAAGAGCACCTGCACCGGCAAGGTCGGATCGTATTGCGTCATGGTGATGAAGGCGAGATCCGGAATCAGACGGCGCTGGAAACCGGAAAAGTCGGGGCAGACGAAGGCTTGGGTAAGCTGGCGGGCGCGATCCGGGCGGAAGTTGAAGAAGATGACTGCATCTCCCGGCTGCACCGCCCCCGGAGCCAGGCGAGTGGGTGGGATGAACTCGTCCGTGAGATCCTGGGCATAGAAAGCTTCCATCACCTCGGCGGCACTACGGCCACAGCCAGGGCCATCTTCTGTCATGATCTCGTAGGCTTTTTGGGTGCGCTCCCAACGGCGATCCCGATCCATGGCGTAGTAGCGGCCGCTCAGGGTGGCAATGACGCCATTGCCCAGCCATTGCAGCTCTTTTTCCAGGGCGGCCAGAACCCTGGCCCCGTCGCGAGGCAAGGTATCACGGCCATCGGTGATGGCGTGGACATAGGCAGGGATCCGCGCCTGGGCCGCTAGTTTCAGCAAGCCGTAGAGATGGTCGATGTGGGAGTGAACCCCCCCCTCAGAGCAGAGACCAATGAAATGAAAACGGCCCCCCTGCTCCTTGAGCCGATGACAAACCTCCACCAAGAGGGGTTCCTGGAAGAGGGATCCCGTCTCGATGGCGTCGCTGATACGCACCAACTCCTGCGGCACCACCCGCCCCGCCCCGAGGGTCAGGTGTCCCACTTCTGAGTTGCCCATTTGCCCTGACGGCAGGCCCACGGCTCGCCCCGAAGCTTGCAGCAGAGTATGGGGGTAGGTAGCCCATAGGCTATCCACAACAGGGGTTCGGGCGGCCAGGACAGCGTTGCCATCAGGGGCCTCGCGATAACCCCAGCCATCCAGGATTACCAGAACCACAGGTGCCACCGATTGTGCATCCATGAAATGGCCTCTCGTTTTTTAAGACATAATACCAGCCCCGGCAACGCGGAAAAGCCTTCGGGTGACTTGAGTCACTCACCAATGTTTATGATGTTGTAATCTTAAAATCGATAGGCAGGCTGCCATAAGTATTTATACATATCTGCACAGACATCTATACAGATAAAACGTGGTCAGCCGCGGGGGCTGGGCTGCAAACGTCTGCGCAGAGAATCCGAGCGGCGCTTGGCAATGGCATTCTTTGGATCCAGTTTCAGCACCGTCTCGTAGGCCTCTAGGCCGGGGCCGTAGAGATTTTTCTTCTCGTAGGCATGGGCCAGGTTGTTCCAAGCGGTCACATAGCCGGGATCCGCTGCTACTGCGTCTTTGTAGTAGCGGATGGCCAGGTCGTACTGCCCCTGGCTGAAGTAGGCAAAGCCAAGGGCGTTGCAGACAGGGGGAATGTTCTCCCCGGCCACCTCTAGAGCTTTTTTGAGCTGGAGGATGGCCTGGTCGTAGAGGCGCTTCTGCAGATAGACGCTGCCCAGCTCATAGTGCTCCTGTGGGGATCCCTTGCCTTTGCTCAGGCGGGGCTGCAGCTCGCGGATGACTTTTTCCTGGGCCCGCACCCGCAGCACCTCACGCAGGACGAAGTAGCCCACCACGCTGAGGATACTGGTCAAAGCCACCAAGTAAAGGAGGGGAGCGTTGACGCCCATTTTGCCTATCCCGCTTGCCTTAGATTTGCCTCGCCAGCGTTACGCCTGCAGGTGAGCCTCGATGAACCAGAGATCTTTGTCGATCTGGCGCGAGATCTCGGTAAACAGGTCGGCGGTATCGGCATCCCCCAGCTCGGTGGTGCGGTCGATGTTGCGGCGGACAGCAGCCGCATACTGGCCGTAGCGGGCCGCCAAAGCCTGCAGGTGAGCCCGACCTTCCTCAGCCGTTAGGTCGTATTCAGGCAAGCTCGAGGTTTGGGCGACGATGCGAGCGGTACCGCGGGCAATGCCCCCCAAAGCCGTAACCCGCTCCGCCAGCATGTCTACGTAGTTCTCCAGGGTGCCGGCAAAGGTGTCGAACATCTCGTGCAGGGCGATGAAGTTCATGCCTTTGACGTTCCAATGGGCCTGCTTCACCTGGGTTTTCAGATCCAGCGTGTCGGCCAAGGACTGGTTGAGCAACTCCACCAGTTGCGCACGGGTCTCGGCCGGCAAGTCGATCTGGGTGGAGTAGAGACGGGTTTTTGCGGCGGTAACCATAGCCAACCTCCCAAGTTGTGTTTCCATTATCCGGGATCCGCTGCGGCCCTCGGCCTGCCGATTCCCGACTGAGCCCATACTAACACAAACTCAGAGTGAGTATGAGTTAGTAAGCACTTACTTGCCAATGCAGAAGCGGCTGAAGATCTGATCCAGCACCGCTTCGGAGATCTCCTCGCCGGTGATTTGGCCAAGGGCGTGCAGGGCGCTCCGCAGGTCGATGCTCCAGAAATCGAGGGGGAGCTGCGCCTGCATAGCCTGGATCACCTGTTCCAGGCTGGCTTGGGCCTGGCGGAGAGCGGCGGCCTGGCGCTGGTTAAGGCTCACCTCCAGGTTGGGCTGGGGCCGCCCCTGGGTAACAAGCTGCTCCAAGGCCTCTTCCAGCTCCGGGATCCCTTGGCCTTGGGCGGCAACGGCAGCGACACGGTAAGCGATCTCGGCGGGGAGGGGGATCCCGTCGGGGGGGGCAAGGTCGGTTTTGTTGATGACCAAGATGAGGGGGCGGTGGCGAATGGACTCGTAGATGGCGGCGTCGGCGTCCGTCCAGCCGGCTTGGGCGTCGATGACCAGCAGCAGCACATCGGCAGCTTGGGCTAGGCGTTGGGAACGCTCCACCCCCAGACGTTCCACGGGATCGTCGGTGGCGCGAATGCCGGCAGTATCCAAAAGCTGGACGGGGATCCCTCTCACCACCAACTGGGATTCCACCACGTCGCGGGTGGTGCCGGGCAGGTCGGTGACGATGGCGCGGTCTTGGCCCGACCAGGCGTTGAGCAGGCTGGACTTGCCGACATTGGGCCGCCCGACGATGGCCACCTTCACGCCGGTGCGCAGCAGTTGCCCCCGCTCGACGGTAGCCAGCAGGGCCTGCATCTGGGCCTGGATGGCTTGCAGCCGGGCCTGCCAAGCCGGGACATTCAGAGGGGGCAGATCCTCTTCAAAGTCGATGCGCGCCTCGATCTCGGCCAATAAGCCCAGCAGCTCCTGGCGCAGGGCGCGGATGGACTGTCCCAATTTGCCCTGCAGCCCCGCCAGCGCCATCTGGGCTGCCTGGGGGGAGCGGGCCGCCACCAGATCGGCCACACTTTCGGCCTGGGTGAGGTCGATGCGTCCGTTCAAGAAAGCGCGCAGGCTGAACTCCCCCGGCTGCGCCAGCCGTGCCCCTTGGCGCAGGCACTGCTGCAGCGTGGCCTGAACCACCATGATGCCGCCGTGACAATGCAGCTCCACCACGTCCTCGCGGGTATAGGAGCGGGGGGCCTGCATCCAGACGGCTAGGGCCTCGTCCAACCGCTGGCCCTTCTCATCGTGGATCCAGCCGTAGAGGAGGCGATGGCTCTCCCAGGTAGCGTTGCGGCGGGCGGGGGTAAAGATGGCCTGGGCAATGGCCAAAGCCCGCGAGCCGGAAAGGCGTACAATGCCAATGCTGCCCTGCTCGGGCACCACAGCGGTGGCAATGGCAGCAATGGTGTCGGCCAGGGGTGCAGTTAGATCCATAATGTAACAAGGAATGCGCTATGCCTTGGTTCCCTGGAGGTGGCAGGTGGTACCTAGGCAGGATCCCGGCCTTCAACTCGAAAGAAGCTGTAAAAAACTGTGCTCTCCCGCCGAGGTCAGGGTAGCTTGGCAGTGGCGACCTGCACGCTTCCTAAACTATGAAGCCGTTACGCACGTTTAAGGTTACTCCCTACCTGCCGGCTGCTCTGGAAAGTCTGCGCTTGCTGGCCTATAACCTGCATTTTAGTTGGAACGTGGAAACCCGCAGCCTGTTCCGGCGCATGGATCCGGATCTGTGGGATGCCTGTGGTCACAACCCGGTGGCTTTGTTGGGGCAGATCCGGCAGGAGCGGCTGGACGAGCTGGCGGAGGATCCCGGCTTTTTGGCCCAGTTGGAACGGGCCAGCCAACAGCTCCAGAGCTACCTGCAGGAAGACACCTGGTACCGCAAGTATCGCTCGGCCCAAGCGGTGGAAGGGGAGTGCTACGCCTATTTTTCAGCCGAGTTTGGGCTGGCCGATTGTTTGCCCATCTACTCAGGGGGCCTGGGGGTTTTGGCCGGGGATCACCTCAAGGCAGCCAGCGACCTAGGCCTGCCGCTAGTGGGCGTGGGCCTGCTCTACCAAAAGGGATATTTTCGCCAGTACCTCAACCCCGACGGCTGGCAGCAGGAGCGCTACCCTGTGAACGATTTCTTCAACATGCCCCTGGAGCTGCAGCGGGATGCGGAGGGCCGCGAGATTCGCATTGAGGTGGACTACCCCAAGCGCAAGGTGTTTGCCCGCATCTGGAAGGCGATGGTGGGGCGGGTGCCTCTGTATCTTTTGGACACCAACATCGAGCCCAACAGCCAGTACGACCAAGACATCACCGATGAGCTGTACGGCGGCGACCAGGACGTGCGCATCCACCAGGAGATCATGCTGGGCATCGGCGGCGTGCGGGCTTTGCGCGCCCTTGGCATCCATCCCACCGTCTACCACATGAACGAGGGGCACTCGGCTTTTTTGGCCGTGGAGCGCATCCGCCTGTTGATGCTGGAGCAGGGGCTGAGCTTTGAAGAGGCCTGGCAGGTGGCCAAGTCCAGCCAGATGTTTACCACCCACACGCCGGTACCCGCCGGGATCGACCTGTTCCCGCCCGACAAAATTGACTACTACCTCGGCTTCTACTACAGCCAGATGGGCCTGAGTCGGGAGCGCTTTTTGGCCCTGGGCCGCGAAAACACCGGCGACTTCCAGTCCCCCTTCAGCATGGCGGTGCTGGCCATCAACATGGCCTCGTTTGTCAACGGCGTCAGCAAGCTGCACGGGGCGGTCTCGCGCAAGATGTTCAGCCGGCTGTGGCCCGGGATCCCGCTGGAGGAAGTACCGATTACCTCCATCACCAACGGGGTGCATGCCCGCACCTGGGTAGGGGAGGAGAACCAAGCCCTCTACGACCGCTACCTGGGGCCAGATTGGGCGGAGGCTCCTCCCTCGGATCCCCTGTGGCAGAAAGTGGATCGGATCCCGGATGGGGAGCTGTGGCGGGCCCACGAGCGCAGCCGCTCCCGCCTGATCACCTTCACCCGCGAGCGTCTGGTGGAGCAACTGCAAAAGCGGGCGGCCTCAGCGGTGGAAATTCAGTGGGCCTCTGAAGCCCTCAACCCGGAAGTGCTCACGATTGGCTTTGCCCGCCGCTTTGCCACCTATAAGCGGGCCACCCTCCTGTTTCACAACTTGGAACGGCTCAAGGCCTTGCTCAACCATCCCCGGTACCCAATGCAGTTTATCTTTGCCGGCAAGGCCCACCCCCGCGACAACCCAGGCAAGGAGCTGATCCGGCAAATTGTGCAGGTGTCGCGCCAGCCAGAGTTTCGCCAGCGGCTGGTATTTATCGAAGACTACGACATGTACGTCACCAGCCTGATGGTGGCCGGGGTAGATGTGTGGCTAAACACCCCCCTGCGCCCCCGCGAGGCCAGCGGCACCAGTGGCATGAAGGCGGCGGCCAACGGTGGACAGAACCTGAGCATTTTGGATGGCTGGTGGGATGAGGCCGATTACTACCAGACCGGCTGGCCCATTGGCCGCGGCGAGGAATACGAGGATCGCGCCTACCAAGATGAGGTGGAGTCGAATGCCCTCTACGACCTGCTGGAACAAGAGGTTGCCCCTCTCTTCTACCAGCGCGGCAGCGATGGCCTGCCCCACGCCTGGATTCAGCGCATGAAGCAGGCAATTTGCCTCAATTGCCCCCGTTTCAGCACGCAGCGCATGGTACTGGAGTATGCCGAGCGGGCCTACATCCCCCTCAGTAACTACTTCGACCGCATGCGCCGCGATAACTTCGAGTCGGCTCGCCAGTTCACCCGCTGGCGCAATCATTTGCAGGAGAACTGGTACAACATTCGGGTCCTCAATGTCCAGATTGAAACCCCGAAGAAAGCTTCCGCCGCCGGCCTCCCCTCGGCGCAAGATGACCAAGTGGTGATGGCCCGGGATCCCCTTACGGTGACTGTCGAGGTGCGGCTGGGATCTCTGCAGCCGCAGGATGTGATCGTCCAGGCCTACCAGGGGCCGGTGGACGACAACGGCCAGATCCAGAACGGCCAGGCAACTCCCCTGCGCTACGTGGAGACGGTGGAGGATCGCGCCATCTTCTCCGGCCAGATTCGCTACGAGGCCAGCGGCCTACAGGGGCTGGCCATCCGCTTGTTGCCCTTTCACCCCGATATGCACGATCCCTATGAGCTGCGGCTGATGCTCTGGGCCTAGAATTCCCATTCCACCCAATAAGGAAACAGCAGGGATCCCCTTCCTTCTTATCTCGATCCAGCCTCAACGAAGAGAGATCCCCTAGGTTCGTAAAGCCCTGAGGTTCTGCTGACTTTGCTGAGCAACGCCCCCACGCTCTGCACTGGTTGGGTCTTCCACAGTACTAGGTGCTTGCTAAGGCCTCCGGCTCCCTGGCGCGATGGGAGAGCAACTAAAGCTGCCTTCGGGCTCTTCCGCCCCGCAGTGCGGGGCCACCAAGCTATCCCCCTGTGTTTCTCGCTGCCCAATCAGGCAGAATCAGAAAAACAGATTCAAACGGCTCCGGGTTGATGCCATGCTCAAAGCCCACGACTCTGCCGGTTTGCGCCTGTTGGTCGCGGCTGCCCTGCTGTTGGGGGGCCTGGCCAGTTGGCGGCAGGATCGCCTCTCGGCGGTGATGGGTCTGGCCAGTGCGGCAGCCATTTCTGCCTTCACCCGCCCCGCCATCTTGGCCTACAACCGCGGTCGCGAACGGTGGCTGAACCGGGATCTGATGGGGGCCGTCGAGCAGCTCAACCTGGCACTGCAGCTAGATCCCCGACTGGCCAACGCCCACCTTCTGCGGGGCCAAGTTTACCTCGAACTCGGCCAACTTCCCCAGGCGCTGGCGGACTTCGACCAGGCCACCCAGTTGGCCCCGCGCCGGCCAGAACCTTACCTTTACCGCGGCCTGATTCGCCAGTCGCAAGGGGATCTGCAGGGGGCAACGGCGGAGTTGACCGAGCTGGTGCGCCTACACCCCAACGCCCCCCACCACCTCCGCTTGGCCAACCTGCTCATGCAACAGGGATCCCTGCCTTCAGCTCTAACCCACCTGGACGAGGCCATTCGTCGGGATCCCACCTTGGCGCCCGCCTATGCCTGCCGCGCTACGCTGTACGGCTACCTGGGAGAATGGGAGACGGCTGTGGCCGATTGGTCGCAGGCCATCCGCTGGGATCCCTCTCCGGCCCATTACTATCGGCGGGGCGTTGCCTATGCTTGGGCCGATTGCTATGATGAGGCCATTGCCGACCTCAGCCGCAGCCTAGAGGCAGAACCCTGCCAACCCCACGTTCTCTACATCAGGGGCAATCTTCTCTACGAGCTGGGGGAGATCAAAGCTGCCCTCGACGATTACGACCAGGCCTTTCGCTTGGAAGCGGACGGCAACCTCGGGGATCCCGCCGACGAGTACGGCTTGTACGGTCGGGGGTTGGCCTACGAGAATATGGGAGATAGGGCAACGGCTATTTCCAGTTGGCAAGTCGCCTTGCAGGTCAGCCGCCAACACCACAACCTAGTTTTGCAGGAACAGGCGCATCGATCTTTGCGGCAGCTCCCGCACGGGGAGGCCGGATCCTTTGGCTAGCGAGGTCGAAGGGATCCCCAGAGCTCCCGTCAGAACATTGCTGCGAAACTGGCGTAAAATTTGCTTATCGCCATCTTAATTCCACTGAGTATTTCGATTTTTCCTACCTCCTTCTGTGGCTGCCGTGAAACACACCCTCAGCGCTCTTGTGCAGGATCAGCCCGGGGTCTTAACCCGCATCGCCGGCATGTTTGCCCGTCGCGGCTTCAACATCGACAGCCTCACCGTCGGCCCTACCGAGCGGCCTGGCATCTCCCGCATCACCATGGTGGTGCAGGGGGATGAGCACGATGTGGAGCAGATGACCAAGCAGCTCTACAAGTTGATCGACGTGCTGAAAGTAACCGACATTACCCATGTCCCCTGTGTGGAACGGGAGCTGATGCTCGTCAAGGTCAACGCCAGCATCGAAACCCGCTCCGCCATTATGGACGTGGCGCAGATGTTCCGCGCCCGGATTGTGGATGTGGCGGAAGAGTCTTTGACTTTGGAAGTGACAGGGGATCCGGGCAAAATGGTGGCGATTATCAAGATGTTGACCAGCTTTGGCATTCGCGAGATCGCCCGCACCGGCCTGGTGGCTCTCACCCGCGAGTCGGGAGTCAATACCGAGTACTTGAAGCAGCACCCCACCGTGGCAGTCGTCTGAGGGGCTTGGCCACGATGCCAACAGGGATCGCTCAGGGGGAGGCCATGGCAAAACTGGAGAGAGGCCGGCGCCACA
>NZ_JANSIR010000065.1:38967-39840 GCF_047462155.1 Synechococcus sp. OH2 | reverse complement strand
ATTCTAGCCTCATTGCAAATCTGGCCGAAAGACAGGCGGGTGGGGTGGCCGCTGGGCAAAGGGCGGAGCTGCCGGCTTCAGGGGAAACCCTTCATCCGGCTTGGCGGGCACGCTTTTTGGGATCCCCTTTGGGAATGGCGGCGATGAGGCGGCGGGTATAATCCTGCTGCGGGTTCCGGTAGATCTGGGAGGCAGGGCCGATTTCCTCGATGCGGCCTCGGTTCATAACCATGATGCGGTCACTCATGAACTTGACCACGCTCAGGTCGTGGGAGATGAACAGATAGGTCAGCCCCAGCTCCTCCTGCAGATCTTTGAGTAGGTTCAGCACCTGGGCCTGTACGGAGACATCCAGAGAAGACACCGCCTCGTCGCAGACGAGCAGGCGCGGCTCCGAAGCCAGGGCGCGGGCAATGCAAATCCGCTGCCGCTGCCCGCCGGAAAACTGATGGGGCAGGCGATCCAGCGCCTCCGGATCCAGCCCTACCCGTTCTAGCAAGCGTTGGGCCCGTTGCCGCCGCTCGGCAGCATTTTTCCCAATTCCGTGCAGAACCATCGGCTCCATAATGCTGGCTCCCACGCTCACGCGGGGATCCAAAGAGGCTGCCGGATCCTGGAAGATAAGCTGGATTTCTCGGCGTAAGCGGCGCAGGTGCCGGGGCGGTAGGCGGAGCCAGTCTTCTCCGTCGTAGATCACCTGGCCGGAACTGGCTTGGATCAGACGCAACAGGGTTCGCCCCAGGGTGGTTTTGCCGCAGCCGGACTCTCCCACCAACCCTAGGGTTTCTCCCGGATACAGATCGAAGCTAATCCCGTCCAAGGCCCGGATCTCGCCCAGCGGGCGGCGAAACAGCCCCTGGCGCACGGGGTAGT
>NZ_JANSIR010000065.1:29091-38737 GCF_047462155.1 Synechococcus sp. OH2 | reverse complement strand
CCGCCGCAACCGCCGCTCCAACGGTGGGCGACAGGCTAGCAGGCCACGGGTGTAGGGGTGCTGGGGCTGGCAAAAAATTTGGCTCACTGCTCCCTGTTCGACAGCCTGGCCCCGGCACATCACCACCACCTGATCCGCCAATTCGGCCACCAGGTTGAGGTCGTGGGTGATAAACAGAATGGCCATCTGCCGCTGTTGTTGCAGATCCCGGAGCAGGCGCAAAATCTCCGCCTGTACCGTCACATCCAAGGCGGTAGTCGGCTCATCAGCAATCAACAGCTTAGGGTTAGAGGCGATCGCACAAGCGATGGCTGCCCGCTGGATTTGGCCGCCGGAGAGCTGATGGGGATAGCGCTCCAGCAGGTGCGGGGAAAGCTGCACTTCCTCGAACAGGCGGATCGCCCGGGCGTGGATCTCCGCCGGGGGGAGGGAGGTATGGGTTCTCAGGGTTTCCCGCAACTGCTGACCACAGGTGTAGAGGGGGTTGAGGGCGGTGCTCGGCTCCTGAAAGATCATGGCGATCTGGGAGCCGCGGTAGCGCCGCCGTTGCCGAGGATCCAGCCGCAGCCAGTCCACCGTTCCCTGGGGGCCCTGAAAGAGAATGGTGCCTTCCACCCGGGCGGAGCTGGGCAGCAAGTCTATCAGCGTCAGGGCGGTCATGGTCTTGCCGGATCCCGATTCCCCCACTAGGCCCAGGACTTGTCCGGCCCCCAGTTGAAAGGACAGCCCATCCACCACCAGGGATCCCAAGCATTCTGTCTGGCTGCTGCCGGCAGTGCGGCTGGGCAAGAAAACCCGCAACCCCTGAACAGTCAGAAGGGCAGAAGTGACAACCGGAGCGACATCGGCCATGGCTGAGGGCGGCGATCGAGGGATTGGCAGGATTATAGACCACCCCTCCAGCTTCCCTTCTTTTCCCGCTGGGGCAGCTGCGGGACTTCGGCAGCGTCACTGAGGGAGTCTGGGTCTCAGCTACAGACTCGGCTCAGCTCCTGCTCAGGATGGCCAAAACCTTAGCGGGCGGGCCAGAAGATTCCAAAGCAGGAGGTGTAGCCGTGTAAAAAGGTGGAGCCCCCAACCGGGCCGATCTCCCCATTGCAAAAAAACCCCCCCAGCGGCAAGTCCCCCAGCAATTCCCGAAACCGCTGCGAGTCATGGTTGGGAGTGCCGTACAGCCCTTTGCCTCGCCCCAAACAGGAGAACATCAGCGCCCCACAGGGCTCTGGTTGCGGCTGGGAGGGGCGCTCTGACGAATAACTTTGCCCCAAGTTGCGCTCGACACAATAACGACTGAGGGCCCACCGGAGATCCTCTGCCGAAGTCTGGGCATCCCGCAGATGAAACTGCACCGTCTGGCCGGGGCGCACCCGATCCCCAATGGCCATTGCCCCCAGGCGTGGGTCAACGCCCAGAATCACCCGAATGAGAAAGTCTCCCGGCGTCGGTTCGGATTTGAATTCGTCCATCAGCAGGCCGATGAAGAGAGCTTGGCGGGCCAAGCGTTGATCTGACGGGCTGAGCCGTTCGGCTAAATCCCTTAAGACCACCAAAGGAGGGCGACCTTCCAAGCTGAGGATCACGTTCCCCTCCGCTTCGGTGACACGCAAGGGATCCCCAATCGGGCGACATCCCTGGGCCACCACCGCATCTAGCACCACGTTGCCAGAGAGGGCCAGCCCCACCGTGCCTTCCCGATACAGCTCCCGCCGGGGCGTAGGGGTACGCGCATCCAGCAAAAACAGAGCATTGCCGCGAGGAGCGCGGCCGCCACTGGCCAATCCCCCCACCTTGACCGCCCCCGGATAGGCAAAATCCAGCCCTTGCAACAGTTCAGAGATCCGAGAGGAAAATCCATCCGCCAAGAGCAAGAAATGGGGCTGGGCCTGCGGCGCAACCCCCACCAGATCAATCCACGCCGCAGGAGGTGCATCCAAGTCGGGCAGTTGTTCCCCCCGCAGATGAAACGGGTGCAAGGCCACATCCGGCAGCACCGCCAAAGACAGCGACAGGGCCGGCCCATCTTCAATTTCCTGCCCCCCACCCACGATACCACCGCCGGAGCAGCCAATCAAAACGTCCACCTCCAGCAGATCCGACAGCAGTGGCAACACGCGAATGTATTCGCTGGCAAAGGCCGCCGACACAAACAGGATCCCTAAGTTGGGCCGCAGCGGCTGCGGGGGAACGTACCCGGTGAGCAGCCCCGGCAAGCTGCCGGACCCCACTGCCTGCACCTGTCGCGTCAGGACGCTCTTCAGTTGAGCTGCCTGAAGCTTAGCCTTGGCTTCCTCCACCACCTGCCGCAGAGCCGCTTCCAGAGAAGGAAGCTGGGAGAGCGCGTTCACCCACTGCATCGGCGTGTTCCTACGGTCTGGAGTTTGCTTTTTTAAGCTAGCAATTTATGCCCAGGACTGGCTGTTCTGCGTAGCCTCTTGTTTGCAAGGTGTTTAGGGCAGATAGGGCCGCGGATCCACAGGTGCGCCCCCACCAGGGCGGACTTCAAAGTGCAGGTGCGGCCCTGTGCTGCGACCCGTATTGCCCCGGCTCATGATCGTCTGCCCCTGCTGCACGTACTGGCCCTTGGACACATAGATCTGATGGCCGTGGGCGTAGCGGGTGACGATCCCGTTGGGATGGCGAATATCCACGCGATTGCCATAGCCATCTCCGGAATTGCCGGCAAAAATGACCTCCCCCTCCTGCACAGCTACAATGGGGGATCCCACCGGGCCGGGAATATCGACCCCCGCGTGGAAGCGACCGCGACGGTAGCCAAAGCCAGAGGTGATTGGCCCGGCAACCGGCCAGATGAAGCCACTGCTGCGGGCCCGGGGAGGAGCTGGCGGCGCTGGCCGAGCTTGGGATTGTCTCCGGGCTTGTCGGGCAGGAGCTGGGATCGGGGGCTGCGTGCCTGGCGCCGGAATCGTCAGGCGTTGGCCAATGCGCAGCCAATGGGGATTGCGCAGATTGTTAGCCTGGATAATCGACCGCTGCGTTACCCCATAGCGAGCGGCGATCCGCTCGATGGTGTCACCGGCTCCCACCGTGTGGGTCAGGGAGCCACCGGCCAAGAGGGCCTGCCGTTCTTGCTGCATCTGCTGGGCCCGGCGCTGCTGCTCGGCCTGTAATCGAGCTTGCTCCTCGGCTTGGCGTTGCGCCTCTTCCTCCTGGCGGCGGCGTTCTTCCGCCTCGCGGGCCTTCTGGGCGGCGATCCTCTCTTTCTCGCGCCGGATTAGCTCGCCCACATCGCCAGGGATGAGCAGTCGTTGGCCAATGCGCAGATACTCCGGCCGATCCAGGGGGGTTGCCTCGATGATCCGCTGCTGCGGAACCCGATAGCGGTTGGCAATGTCTTCCAGGGTGTCCCCTGGCTTGACGCTGTAGATCAATCCTGGCTGGCTGGGGATCAGCAACTTCTGCCCTGGCTGCAGCGGTGTACTGGCTTGAATGCCGTTGGAGACAGTGATGGCGGCAGCATCGAGCTGGTACATCTGGGTTAGTTGCCAGAGGGTTTCTCCCGGCTGCACCTCATGCTCGAGAATGCCTCGAGGCCCTTCCCCGCTTGGGATCTGGCCAGCCTCGAAGGCTTGCCGCAGTCGGGCTTTTTTTTGCTCGTAGTTCTGCTGCAGGGCGCCGGACAGCGTGTGCACCGAGGGCGGAATCGGCTCCGCCAGCTGGGATCCCCAGGGGTGGCGAGAAAGCTGACGTTGATGCAGCGTGGCCGCCCCCGCCAAGCCCAACATGAGCAAGAGGCCGGTGGTCCACATCGGATAGCCCCGTCGCGCCGGAGCCAAGGTCGAGGGATCTGGATTTTCTGGCTCGGCTGGCTCATCGGAGGGGGCCGGCCCCGACTCTTCCAGGGCATCGGCGCAGGGATCCGCCTCCAGCTTTAGGAGCCACACCATGCCCGTTAAGCTGAGAGAAAGGGCTAAGCCAGCCCACCGGAGTCTTGACGGGGCAGAGAGAAGTGCCGGCTCCCACCCCTCGGCAGCCCGCTCCTGAGCGGTCGGGATCCCTGCCGGATCCTCGGGCGGAGAAAGGGTGCTCACGGCAGCACCCTGGATGTCCAGCTCACTCCTCTGGGCATTTGAGAACGTCAATCTTTGGGGCATCCTCACACCAATAGGCTGATACTAGAGTGGAAGAGAAGATGTCAAAATTGAGGCCAGCGTCCCCTTGCAGCAAGCTCCACCAAGACTGGCGAAGCCCAAGCGCAGTTCGATAATGAACAGATTGGTTCGCACTCAGGTTAGAGTACCGTAGTTAATAAATCTAGACAAGTCTTCACAGGTAGTTTCAGCTGAGATGCTTGTCCCCCAATGATTGCAGCCCCCGGCCCGTTGAGATTTTGTCGAGCCTTATCTGATGCAGGACAGAATGTGCCATCGTGCTTACCTGGAAGATAAAGCCCGCTTTGCTGTAGCTGAAACTACAAACCAGGACTCTCCATGACTTTAGTTGTCTACAACACCTTGACTCGCCGTAAGGAAGTGTTTCAGCCCCTGTCAGCCGGTGGCTCTGAGCCCATGTCTGCCGACGAGGCGGCTGGCGGGGAGAAGCCCCTGGTGCGGATGTATGTCTGCGGCGTTACAGTTTACGATCTCTGCCACCTCGGCCACGCGCGCACCTATGTAGTGTGGGACATGGTGCGTCGTTACCTGGAGTGGCGGGGCTACCGGGTGAAGTATGTGCAGAACTTTACCGATGTGGACGACAAGATCCTCAAGCGGGCCTTAGAGCGGGGCGAATCGATGCAGGCGGTGGCGGAACGCTTCATCGCCGAGTATTTCCAAGATATGGATCGCCTCAACATCAAGCGGGCCGATCTCTACCCCAGGGCAACCCGATCGCTGCGGGCGATGTTCGAGCTGATCCAATCGCTGGAGCTCAAGGGCTTTGCCTACCGGGTACGGGATCCCCTTGCCCCTCAGGCGGAGATCCCTGCTTACGATGTCTACTACGCCGTCCGTAAATTCCCGGACTACGGCCAGCTCTCCGGTCGCAAGCTAGAGGAGCTGGAGGCAGGGGCCAGTGGCCGGGTGGGGGAGGAAGGGGCTGGCAAACAGGATCCCTTCGATTTTGCTCTTTGGAAGGCGGCTCCCCCTTCCGAGCCGGGGTTTGAGTCCCCTTGGGGTTGGGGACGTCCGGGCTGGCACATCGAATGCTCGGCTATGGTGCGAGAGACTCTGGGGGATCACATCGACATTCACGCCGGCGGAGCGGATCTCATTTTTCCCCACCACGAGAACGAGCTGGCCCAATCGGAGCCGATTACCGGCAAGCCGCTGGCCAGGTACTGGCTGCACAACGGCTTTGTCAACATCAACGGCCAGAAGATGTCCAAATCTTTGGGCAACTTCACCACCCTACGCCAGGCGCTTGCCGTCTATCACCCCATGGCCCTGCGGCTGTTCCTGCTCCAGACCCATTACCGCAGCCCGATTGACCTCACCGAGGCGGCGATGCAGGCGGCCAGCCACGGCTGGGAAACTCTCCAAAAAGGGATCCACTGCGCCCAGCAGTTTTGCCAGACGGTATCTCCCGATTGCGAGGCGATGCAAGCCTTTCAGGCGGCCATGGACGATGATTTTGGCACCCCTGGGGCGCTGGCCCTTGCTTTTGAGCTGGCCAAAGAACTGATCCGTGAGCACAACCTCTTGACCCACCAGGGCCACACCCACCTGCAGCCGCAGGTGCTGAGGCAGAAGAGCGCCGCCCTGCTGGAGATCTTGGCCACGCTGGGCTTCTGCTGGCCCCAGCCTGCCACCGCCCAGGGATCTGAGAAAGCCGTCGCCAATGGGGAACTGGCCAAGCTTCCACCCCTCGAAGAAAAGCAGATTGAGGAGCTGGTGGCCCAACGCACGGCAGCCCGCAGGGCGAAAAACTTTGCCGAGGCGGATCGAATCCGGGAGCAGTTAAAGGCCCTGGGGATCACCCTCATCGACCAAAAAGACGGCACCACCCGGTGGCTGCGGGAGTAGGGGTTGCCCATCACGAAGGGATCCTTAGGCCGGAAACGGCCTGGCGGTAGAACTGGCGCATCTCGGCAAACCACTCCACTCGCGAGGGATCCCAGGTGTAGAACATGTGGCCGCCGCGGTAGTGGCGCAAGAGAAGGTTGGCCTTGAGGCGGGGATCCAGCTTCATCAAGTCCACCAGGTGGTCGGAGGCAAAGTAAGGGGTGACCAGGTCGTAGAAGCCGTGGTGAATGCCCACCCGCAGGTGGGGATTGAGGGCCATGCTGCTGCGCAGCTCGTCCATGGCGCCAATAAACCCTTGCTTGAGTTCCCCTTTGGGGGTAAACCGCCAGGACTTGAACACCTCTAAGTTCAGGAGGTGGTAGGTCAAGTCTGTGTCCACCTGGAGGGTCTCCCGCAGGTGGCTGTTGATGGCGGCGGTAAAGAGGCGATCCACCCCATCCAAGGTGGGATCGGATCCCTCGAAGGTAGGCCGATCCGGAAAGGGATCCACCGTGGTGACGGAAGCATCGTACAGCCCCAACACCAGCCGCTGGGAGCGCAACAGCTCGCGGGCAAAGCTGGCCGGGTCGATCCGACCGCCTTTGTGGGCCACATACTCAGGTGAGAGTCCGATCCCTGCCGCCATCTCTGTGTAGATGGCCTGCCGCTCTGCCTCTGGCATCGCCTCCCCCATGGCCAAAAGAGGCAACAGCCGCTGGCGGGCAAAGCCTTCTGCTTTGGGCAGCAAGATCTGCAAATCCTCCCCCCAGCCACACCGCCCGTGATAGGCTGCCGTGGCTACATAGGAGGGGAACAGGGTTGCCCAGGTGCTGAGGTTGTAATCGGTGGTCTCCAGCAGCCCGAACTCGATGGCCGGCGAGATGAGAATCGCTCCTGACAGGCCCACCCCAAACTTGGCTTGCAGCTCCTTGGCCAGCCGCGCCACCCGAAATCCCCCGTAGCTCTCACCGGCAATGAAAATGGGAGAGAGCCAGCGCTTATACCGCGAGAGGAAGCCCTGGATAAACTCGCCCAAAGATTGCAAATCCCGCTCCACGTCCCAGAAGGGTGCTTCTTTGGGGGGCTCCTCCTCCTTCTCCTCCGGCTGAGTGGGCTTGGCCGCCGGATCGGATTTTTCCTGAGAACTTTTGGCGTCTTGAGACTCCTTGGGCAGGGCGCGGCTAAAGCCTGTCCCCACCGGATCGACGAAGACCAAATCAGAAAACAGCAGCCAACTTTCGGCGTTATCCACCAGTTGCACCGGCGAGGGCGGCAGGCTGCCGTTGGGCCCAAAGCAAATCCGTCTCGGCCCCAGGGATCCCATGTGCAAATAGGCAGAGGCGGCCCCCGGCCCGCCGTTGAAAACAAAAGTCAGCGGGCGGTGCGGGGAGTCAGAATCCTGCCTCAGATAAGCGACGTGAAAGATCTCGGCCACCGGCTTTTCTCGGCGGAAGAGCGTCTGCCAGCCAGCCACCGCCCTGTAGGGGAAGGACTCCCCCCCGGCGTTGAACGTGTGCTCTGTGGTGTGCAAGACAGGAGTGGACTTAGATTCTGCAGGCATAGAGACACGGGAGCTGCAACTTGCCTATCCAGTAAATCACAAGTTGCCAGATCTCCACCCCTGCCTTGGAACAGGAGCCGAGGGTTACAGGGTGAGCGGCGCTTCCAAGGTCAGATTAAAAGATTGGCCGGGGCGCAGCACCACCACCTGGGGAGCGGTAACATTGCCTACCACTACGCCAGCCGCTGCCCCTCCCAGGACATTGCCCGCCGAGACACCGCCGGTGATGGCTCCCAAAAGGGTGCCTGCGGCTGCCCCAATGGCCGCATCCTGGGCGATGGCCTCAGCCGAATACTGCCGGGGATCTTTCTCGTCGTGAAGAATGTTGGAAACAGCCCGCAGGCTATAGGTGCGACCCCCGAGGACGATGGCAGTGGCAACAAAGCGGGATCCGCCCGGCGCCGGCTCCATCTGCCCGAAGACGCGGCTGCCAGCCGGGATCACCAAACGCCCCTGGTTGTCGAAAATGTTTTGCGTGACGGCCACTTCCAGGGGATAGATGGTGTCTGGATAAAAGTATTGCGGCCCTTCGCTGCTGAGGCTGCCGACGGGAATGATCGTCCCCTGCTCAAGGCGGTAGGTGCCCAATTCAAAAAGCGGCTGGGCCACCACCGGCAAGGGGGCCAGCAGAGGGATCCCTGCCCAACCCATCACAGCGGCTGCTAAGATAGCTTTCATTGCAAATCTCCTAATTCTCCAGGGTTCTGGCGGGTGTCTGTGGCCTTGCGGGGCCAGTTGCCTTCCCTGTGCAGATCTCTCCATAACTTCTAGGTTATCGAATTAAAGTGCCAGCCCCTTTTCCGGGGTGAGTAGCTTTATCTGCAACTTTGGGCAGTTTTGGGCAGCCCGAAAGCCTACTTGTTCAACTTGAATTGAGGCGCACGGCCCTCACCCCCAGCCCCTCTCCCAGAGGGAGAGGGGGGATGGGGCTCAAAAGTGCTGGAAGGCGTGCTGGCGGCTGAGGGGTTGTCCGTCACTCAACCGCACCGTTCCCTGCGGATCCCAGCCGGTTACTTCCCCAATCCAGGTCGCCCCCGGCAACTGTTCCAGAAGGCGCTGGGCCAGCGCGGGCTCGGCGCTGAGCAACAGCTCAAAATCTTCCCCGCCGTAGAGCGCCCACTCCAGGGCTTGGCCCGGAAAAACATGTTGCAAAGCCGCCGAAATCGGGATCCGCTCCGCCTCGATCCGCGCCTCCACCCCACTGGTCTGGCACACCTGCACCAGAGCATCTGCCAAGCCATCGCTGGTGTCCATGCCAGCCAGGCGCAAAGGATCCGGGATCCCTTCCAAAAGGGGTAATAGATCCAAGCGCGGGCGCGGATATTGGTGCGCCCTGATTAACTGCTCTCGCTCGGCTGCCGCGGCTGAGGATCCCTGTTCGGGATGGAGCAGCAGCTCCAGGCCGGCCCGCGCGTCGCCATGGGGCCCTGTTACGATCAGCCAATCGCCCGGCTGGGCCCGTTTGCGCTCAATAGCCCGCCCCGGCTGTACCGATCCCAGAGCCGTGATCGCCACAAACCGCTGCGGCGACCGACACAGATCCCCCCCTACCAATTCCGCTCCCCAAGGGGCACAACAGGCTTGCATCCCTCGATAGAGCTCCTCCACCCAAGCCACCGGCGTGGATCCCGGCAGGCCCAGGCCCACCAGCAAAGCCAGGGGACGGGATCCCATCGCCGCCAGATCCGAGAGATTGGCTGCCACCGCGCGCCAGCCCACTGCATGGGCCGGGGTGGTTAAGTCGCTAAAGTGAACCCCCTCCACCAAGACATCGGTGGTCACCACCAACTGCCCCTTGGGAGCGGCCAACACTGCCGCGTCATCCCCCACCACCTGGTCAGGGCAGTAGCGCTGTACGATCTGCAACAGCCCTGCCTCGCCAATTGCCGAGATCGGCAGGGGAGAAAGGTCGCCGCTGGGTTGGGGAGGACGACCCGGAGGATCGAAAAACAAAGGAGCCCCTTGCGGATACACAGCGGGGTAGCTTGCTAGCCTCGTACTAAGCGCTCCGCACCGCTGACGCGAGTAGTACGGGGCGGAAAAGCCCGTTCGCGTTAGCAGGACGTAGTCCTTGAGCGACTTGAGTCGCTCGCCAATGCCATAATTCTAAGCAAGCACCCACCCT
>NZ_JANSIR010000065.1:24721-29081 GCF_047462155.1 Synechococcus sp. OH2 | reverse complement strand
CCCTGCGCAATAGCCTGCGTTGCCTGATGAGCCTCCTAGCTATTGGACTGTTGGGGTTACTGGGGGGCTGTGGCCCCCGTCCCCCCAAGCCGGTTGTGCAGCAGGCGCTGGCCTACCAGATCTCCCACCCGGCTGGGGCGGTTGCCTCTCTGGTGGGCGGCGACCGCTTGGCAGCCCGTCTGGAAGTGCAGGATGTCCAAATCCGTCAGGATCGCCGTGAACCCCTGCTGTTGGCCTCAGGAGAGAAACTGGAAGGCCACCACCTCAGCGGCACCTACACCCTAATTGTCAAGCCGCCGGGATCCCGCCGCCCCTACCGCCGCCAGGGGAATCCCTTCCGGCTCACCCTGGCCCACCAGAAGGCGCAAAGTTCCCCTTCCCCTGAGGAAGCAGAGCCCAAGACCCTGCCCGAACGGTGGCTATTGGCCCATCCCTCTCCCAATGCCAAGACCTGGGAGGTCATCGACTTTTTCCCTCAGCCGGCACCTCTGCCGGAGCTGCCTCTTGCCGAAGCAGACGCATCGACACAGCGGGGCAGCTGGGTAGCCCCCTAATTTAGTACGGGGCGGAAAAGCCCGTTCGCGTTAGCGGGACGGAGTCCTTGAGCGACTTGAGTCGCTCGCCAATGTAAGTACCCACCCCGGTGAAAGACCCGGACAGTGCTGTAAGTCAACAAGTGAGCGGAACCTTGAGACTGGGTTCCAAGGAACCGTCTAGGGGCGTCTTGACAGCGCCTTTGCGAGTTTGTCTATGGGCTGCGTAAGAATCCCCCGACTGTAGTTGGGGGAATGTCAAGCAGCCGAAAAAGTCCGGAGCGACTCACAACCCTAAGATTCTTATCTGCTGGCGGTTGGTTGCAAGGATCTGGCGACCGCTAGGCCCCTCAATCATCCAGAGATTGTACATTTTGCACAATTCGAGACAGCTCGTTTTTCTCATCCACATTGATGCGGGTTGGGGATCCACTGATAATCCGCTCGTAGCCACGGAAGGAATCGCGAATTTGAATGCCCGAATCGGAAATCAAATATTCGCGGATGCCTTTGTCGTGCCAGGATCCCCGCATTTTAAACACGTTGAGAGCCCGCGCCATCTCGCCCCGAATCTCCACATACTGCAACAGGATGATTGTGTCGGTGATGGTGGAGATGTGGGACTCAGTAATGGAATGGGATCCCATGAACTGGTCGGTGGTATTGGTGAAAAAGCCGGTGATCTCCTCCTGCTTGGCCAGGCCGGTTACCCCGATAACAAACTGCCGGAAAGCATTTTGGCTCACCCCCCGCGCCAGCGCCGACAGCGAGTCGATGGCCATGCGGGAGGGCTTGAAGGCCATCATCTCGGTTTTGATCTTCTGCAGGTGGTCTTCCAGGCCGGCGGACTCCGGGTAAGCGCAGATAATCTTGAGGAGGCCCTGCCGCTCGAACTCCTCTAGGTCAATACCCCAAGAAGAGGCATTGCGGGAAAGCTGTGCCCGCGACTCTTCGTAGGCAAAGAGGATGCAGCGCTCTCCGTCCAGGCAGCCCCGCTCCAGGAACTTGCTCACCAGCGAGGTTTTGCCCGTGCCGGTGGCGCCGGTGGCCAGGATAATTGAGTCTTTGAAGAAGCCGCCGCCGCACATTTCGTCCAGCTTCTCGATGCCGGAGGAGACGCGCACATTGGAGGAGCGCTGCGTCAGTTGCATGGCTCCCAGCGGGAAGATGTTGATCCCCTCGTTGGTGATGGTGAAGGGATATTCCCCCTTCATGTGGGTGGTGCCCCGCAGTTTCAGGATCTCAATGGTGCGCCGCCGCTTTTCCCCCTCCAGAATGTTGCGCAGAATCACCACGTTGTCGGAGACAAACTCCTCCACACCGTAGCGGGCAATGGGGCCGTACTCGTCGGTGCGCTCGGTGGTCATCACTGTGGTGACATTGGCCTGTTTGAGGCGGGCCGTCAGGCGGAACAGCTCCCGCCGCACCACGCCGGCAGGGTCGTATTGCTGAAAGATGGCCGTCACCGAGTCGATGGCAACCCGCTTGGCTTTGTATTTGCGGATGGCATATTGAATGCGCTCGATGAGGGCCGACAGGTCGAAGTTGCCGCTCACCTCGTATCCCTCTGGATCCGGGGAAGCATCCAGAATAAAGAGCTGGCCTTTGTCGATAAGGGCTTGAAGGTCCCAGCCGAAGCTGGAGGCGTTGCGGATGATGTCGGCAGGGGTTTCCTCAAAGGTGACGAAGATCCCCGGCTCTTGGTACTTGACGATGCCGTTGTAGAGAAACTGGAGGGCAAACAGCGTTTTGCCGGTGCCAGAGGTACCGCTGACCAGGGTGGTGCGCCCCAAGGGCAGCCCGCCGTGGCTAATGTCTTCGAAGCCCTCGATGCCCGTCTGTTTTTTCGGGATCCCCCGCAGCTCTGACCCGCCTAGGAAGGAGCTCGATGGGATCCCCTCCGCGGCGTTATCTTGCAGCTTTTCTGGCTCAGAAGGCCCCAATGGTTGGTTCATTCCCCTCTCTCTCCTAAAACCTGTCTTAAGCCTCTTCGTCCAATTCTTCGTAGAGCAAATCTAGGCCGATGAGCACTTTCTCGCGGTTGGACAGATCACCGATAATTTTCCGCACCGGTGGCGGCAGAATTTTGGCCAAGGTCGGTGTCGCCAAGATCTTATCTTCCTCCGCAAGTTGCGGATTTTTCAAGACGTCGATTACCTTCAGGCTGTACACGCCGCGGAACTCCTTTTCCAAGATGTCTTGCAAGGTGCTGAGGGCGCGCAGAGAATTGGGGGTATTGCCCGCCACATAGAGCTTGAGGACATAGGCTTTGCGAGTGGACATGTTAGGGATCCCTTGGGGCAGGTTTGGGAATGGAGCGACGGTACATTTCGCTCAGGTGGGCCATCACGTCGATGAGAGTGAGGCGGTAATCCAGCAGGATCTCTTCGCTGCGGCCCTCCAGTTTCAGTTGTTTGGCAAAATCCTCCATCAGGTTCATGTGCAGCTCCAACAGTTGGGCAGCGCCGATGTCGGCAAAAAAGGCAAGGGCCACCAGCTCGTCGATGCGGGCATTGACGGTCTCAGGGGACTGAAAATACTCCAGGACAATCGCCTGGTAAAGGTTGCGCAGCCGCCGCATGAGGGCCTGCTGCTCGTCGGGGGGCAGGTGGCGGTAAAACAGCTCCGGATCCCGATGGTAGTACACGCCGGCGTAGCCGAGGCGTTCCCGCAGCTTTTCTGCCAGCCGCCGCTGCTGCTGGTGCGTGTAGAGCAGGTAGGGCTGATCCTTGGGGTAAGGGTTTGCTGCAGGCAGGCTGCAGGTGGGAGCAATCTGGAGAAACAGGGCAATGGCTCGGTTGATCAGCAGCTCCAAGGGAGAGGGAGAAGCAGAAGGAGTGGCCTGGGATCCCTTTGGCGGCAACAGCTCTGACGGCGAGACGAGACGAACCAGGGTGGCGTTGTGGTAGAAAAACCGCTCCCGCTTGAGCAGAGCTCTTGCCCCTGGAGGAACAGGGGGGGAGGATGGTTCACCGGAGCGGCTGGCGCCGCCTTCCGGTTTGAGCTCTTCCGACACAATGGCCACCACTGTCGGCAGCAACAGTCCCTGTTTGCAAAGCTGACAGCCCAACGCCTCCAGCTTGTCCAGCCGCGTCGCGTCCACCAGCAGCACTAGGCAGTCTGGATGGTTTTCCTCCCCTTGCAGAGCCTCCAGAAAGGCTTCCGGCTCCTGGAAGACCTCAGCCACAAAGCGTTCTGGCGACAACAAAGCCTCTGCCGCCAGTGGCTCTCCAGCAGGCGGCTCCCAATCGAGCAAAAGGCTGATGTGCAGTGGGTGGGTGTCGGGCTTCAACAGGATATAAAACGATAAGAGCTAACTTCGATCTTAAATCTTCTTAAACCTGGCCGGAATCTGCCTTGGTCTCCAGAGAGACTCAAGGAGAACGGGCCATTGCCGCCTACACAGCGGGGCAGCTTGGTAGCCTTGCACGGCGGGGCGGAAAAGCTCGCAAGCAACTTGAGTTGCTCTCCCTTCGCGCCAGCGGGCCCGAGACCTTTGGTATAGTAGCCAGTAACGCTTGGCGTTCCCTGGTGGAAGACCCGACCAGGGCATAGTGTGGGGGCGTTGCTCAGCAAAGTAAGCAGAACCTCAGGGCTTTACCCTAGGGAATTGGGTAGGAGCGTCTTGACAGCGCCTTCACGAGTCCGCGTGTGGACTGCGTAACAATCCCCCGCCTTTGGTTGGGGAAGTGTCAATAGGGGTAGAAAGCCTCCGGGATCCCTATGGTGCCCCTGATCATCGATTGCGACCCCGGCCAAGACGACGCAGTGGCCCTGCTGCTGGCAATGGCGTCACCTGAGCTGCAAGTGCTGGGCATTACCACGGT
>NZ_JANSIR010000065.1:5474-24587 GCF_047462155.1 Synechococcus sp. OH2 | reverse complement strand
GTCTCTGTGGAAAAAACCAGCCGCAACGCCCGGCAGATCTGCGAGCTGGCCGGTCAGCCGCAGATGGGGGTCTATGCCGGCTGTCCCCGCCCGCTGTTGCGCCCGCTGCAGACCGCCGAAGAGGTGCATGGCAGAAGCGGGATCGACGGGGCCAACTTGCCGGAGCCGCAGATGCCGCTGGGATCCCTGCACGCCGTGCAGTACCTGATCGAGACCTTGATGGCGGCGCAGGAGCCGGTTACCCTAGCGCTGCTGGGCCCGATGACCAACTTGGCAGTGGCCCTGGTGCAGCAGCCCCGCATCGTGGAGCACATCCGACGTCTGGTGTTCATGGGGGGATCTGCCTTTGAGGGGAACACCACCCCTGCCGCCGAGTTCAACATCTTCACCGATCCCCACGCCGCCCAGATTGTGCTCAGCGCCGGGATCCCCGAGGTGGTGATGCTGGGCCTGAACGTTACCCAGCAAGTCCTCAGTACACCGGAGCGGATCGAGCGGATCCGCGCCCTCGGCACGCGGGTGGGGCAGACAGTGGCCGACATGCTCGCTTTCTACGGCAAGTTCGACATCCGGCGCTACGGCCTGCCGGGGGGACCCCTGCACGATCCCTGTGTAGTCGCCTACCTGTTGCAGCCGCAGTTGTTCGAGCTGAAGCCCTGCTACGTGGAGGTGGAGACGGCTAGCCCCCTCAATCTGGGTCGGACAGTGGTGGATCGCTGGGGGCTGAGTGGCCGCCCCGCCAATGTGCAGGTAGCTTTTGGGGTGGATGCCGAGGGGTTTTACCGCCTGCTCACCGAGCGCTTAGGCCACTATCGATAGTCGAGGTCGTCGAAGGAGGTCGAGGTGAACCCTACCAGCCCAGTCTTAGTTCCCAAGCCAGCGTGGCTCAACCTGCCCACCGCCATCACCTTGCTGCGCCTTGGAGGGATCCCTTGGATTCTGCTGGGGCTGGGCCTGGGATCCCCGCTGGGGGAAGGGCTGGCCCTCTGGGCGTTTTTGCTGGCGGCGGCAACGGATTGGCTGGACGGCCACTTGGCCCGCCGCTATGGGTTGGTGACCGATGTGGGCAAGGTTCTGGATCCCCTGGTGGACAAGCTGCTGGTGTTGGCCTCGCTGCTGGGCCTGCTGGAGCTGGGGCGGATCCCGGCCTGGGGAGTCTTTTTGCTGGTGGGGCGAGAGCTGGTCATTGCCGGTTGGCGGGCCAACCAAAGCCAGATCCGCGGCGCCAACCACTGGGGCAAAGCCAAGACGGTCGCCCAAATCCTGGCTATCGCTCTACTGATCTTGAACTGGCCTATCGGGATTCCCTGTTTTTGGGTGGCGGTGGCCCTCACTCTGATCTCGGGGTTGGCGTATTTGTACACCGACCATGCCGCGTCGGATGCCTCTGCCGGCTTTGCCAAGGAGAGAACCCCTGCCTGATCGCGGCAGCGGGACGGAGTCCTTGGATTGCGTCCCTGAGCAGCGTATCCTCGGCCTCGACCCGGGGTTGGGGACAGTGGGTTTTGGCTGCATCCTGGCAGGTGCCGGCGGACTTCGATCCCTCGACTACGGAGTCATCAGCACCCCTGGGGAGCAATCAATCCCGGAACGGCTGCAAACCCTCTACGAGGATCTCAAGGAGCTGCTGCGGCAGTTTCAGCCCCATCAGGTGGGGTTGGAAAAGCTCTTCTTCTACAAAATGGGCAACACCATCCCCATCGCCCAGGCGCGGGGGGTGATCCTACTCGTCCTAGCCCAGCATCATCTGGTGCCGGTGGAGTTCACCCCTGCCCAGGTGAAGCAAAGCCTGACGGGCTACGGACGCGCCGACAAACAGGCCGTGCAAGCCGCTGTGGCCCGCGAGCTCAATCTGCCCAGCCTGCCCCGCCCCGACGATGCTGCCGATGCCCTGGCTATTGCCATCACCCTTTGGCACCACCGCTTTGCTTAGGAATCGGTCGGTGTGGCTCCGTCGAGATCGCTAAACTAGACTCAGTAGCGCAAAAAGCAAAGCCTTATGCCTTCCTCTTCTGTGGACGTACGTGAGCTACCCCTGTTTCCCCTGCCAGAGGTGGTGTTGTTTCCGGGTCGCCCCCTGCCGCTGCACATTTTCGAGTACCGCTATCGCATGATGATCAACACCATCCTGGAGACGGATCGCCGTTTCGGGGTGCTGATGTTCGATCCCCAGACGGGATCCCCGGTGCGGGTGGGCTGTTGTGCCGAGGTGTTGCAGGTGCAGCGGTTGCCGGATGACCGCATGGACATTTTGACCTTGGGGCAGCAGCGCTTCCGGGTGTTGAACTACGTGCGGGAGAAACCCTTCCGTGTGGGGCTGGTGGAGTGGATCGAGGATGAGCCGACCACCGCGGATTTGCAGGGCTTGGTGCAGCAGGTTTCCACCCTACTTCAGGATGTGGTGCGCCTCTCTGGCAAGCTGATGGAGCGGGATACGGAGCTGCCGGAGCAACTGCCCACCACCCCGATAGAGTTGTCCTACTGGATTGCCAGCCACTTTCACGGGGCTCCCCGGGAGCAGCAAGCGCTGCTGGAAATGGTCAGCACCGAAAATCGCCTGCGGCGGGAAGCTGAGATCCTCGAGTCCACCCGCAAGCACTTGGCCGCCCGCACTGCCCTCAAGGATTTGTTCTCCGAAATCTCCTAAAATTTCTTGGGATCGCTTGAGCTGACTGCACCTGCACGGAAAGACCCAGGCCACGAGGGGGCTGTCAGCCCTCCAGCTCCTCGCGTTGCCACCTGTCTCAACAGCGGCTGCAAAAGCCGGCTGGGGTTTAGTTTTTGTCTAGGGATCCGATGTCCTACCCTCGCCGCTATCTGCGCTTTGCCTCCCGGGTTCTGGGCCGGGAAATGGAGATGCTCCACTTTGGGCATCACGGCTACCCGCTCATCTGCCTACCCACCAGCAATGGGCGTTTTTTCGACCTGGAAGATCGCGGCATTATCGCCAGCCTCGGCCATCACTTGGAACAGGGCTATTTGCAGGCCTTTTGCGTGGAAACCCTGGATTGGGAGACCTTGTTCAACCGCGAGCTGGACGTGCCCCAACGGCGGGATCGCTGGCTCTTGCTGGAGCGGCACTGGGTAGAAGAGCTGATCCCCTACGCCAAGGCCGCAGCACAAAATGACTTTCTGGTGGTGGCAGGCTTCTCTCTGGGGGCCACCCACGCCGTCAACCTCACCTGTCGGCACCCCGGCCTGGTGCGCCGCTGTCTGGCACTGGGGGGGCCTTACGATGTAGCGGCCCTCGGCCCTGTCACCGGCTGGGATCCCCAACCGGCGGAGCAGGAGCTGTACTTCATCAACCCCTTGGCCTACATGTCCAACATGAGCCGACAACTCTGGGAACAACTGGGCGGGCAAAATACCGAGCTAAAGCTGCTCACCGCCCACCGTGACCACTGCCTCAACGACAACCTGCGCCTGGCAGAAGTCCTCCGCCGCAACCACATCCCCCATCACCTGGAGGTGTGGGAGGGGGATCACGACTGGCCCACTTGGCAAGCGCAAATCCGCGCCTTCGCGTAGGATCCCGCCCAGAAGAGCTCGCCGAAAATCGCGAAGGCACCAACATTGCAGAAAATAAAAATATAGTCATTGGTTCAAAGCAAAAGAGCCTTTTTGATGATCGAGGACTACTGGGTTGGCAGCCTGCACTTTAGCGAGCCTTTTGGGGACGACACCCTGGCCCGCCTCAACGCTCTTCCGCCCGTTCAAGCTCGCAACGGCAAAACCTACAAGATCCAGGCCGAACATGTCACCATTCACGAGGTCAACCTCGACTACCGCACCAAGTATCGCCTCATCCTGGATCGCTTCAGCTACCTTTACCCGCAGGCTATCGGCCTGTTTATGGGCTTTGCTTTTCGGGGAGTGTACCTCATCAACAACCCCTTTAGCTTCTACTACTACCTGCGCAACAAGGATGCCGCCTATATGGTGGTCAAAGAGCTGGGGATCTCCATTCCAAAGACTTACATCCTACCTCCCAAAGAAGCTCCGGCTTTGAAAGCAGAAGACTTTAAGTATCACAAGTTTTTCGATTGGCAGGGGATGGCAGAAGATCTCGGCTGGCCAATTGTCATCAAACCAGCAGAAGGACGGGAGGCCATTGGGGTGGAAATTGCCTACAACATGGAGCAGCTCCTCTACTTTTACGACCGCTCCGGATCCCAGGTGATGATGATCCAGGAGAAGGTTAAAAGTCCTTACCCCTGGCAGATTCGCGCCCTCTGCATTGGCCGAAAGATCATCCCTATTAAATACATCTTTCGCAAGTTCGATGCCAGCGAGTACTTATTTGATCCAGAGTTTCTTACCCCGGAGATGGGCAAAAAAGTTATCGATACATGCCGGATCATCAATCGAGCGTTGGGCTATGAAATGAACTCGGTAGAGCTGTTTATCGATGAAAAAGGAGAGCTGCAAGCCATTGACTTTAACAATCCGGTGCCTGATGGCCGCCTCAAGGCTTTGGGGGAAATTTTTTATAACGATTACCAGCAGGCCCTTTGCGATCTGGTCGTAGATATTGTGCGGGAACAGCGTCCTTTCGACTTCTTGCCCCCAGATGTCAACCGCTTTGCCCAGATTGCCCGGCGGGCCGACCTCACCCGTGAGCAGAAGTTTCAGATGGCTCTGGAATTGGCCAACCACTACTACGAGCCCAGGGATCCCGAATAAAATAACTTAACAAAGGCACGGTCTAGCGCTGGGAAAGTTTTGAGCTGGGCAAAGAGCAGTTGTCTAGCTTTCGCCGATGTGGCCCTTGAGGTGCAGGGATTCCATCCTAGGTTGAACTTAGAGGAGGGATCCCCTCCCAGCCGAGGCAGGGCAAGTTGGTCTATCCGGACAGGCAAATGTCAACTGGTTTGAAATTGCGCTGGTGCCACGATATTCGCGGGATCCCAGCATCTGCCTGGCAAGCGCTGCAGACGGAGCGCACCTCTCCATTTTTGGAATACGAGTGGCTGCACAGCCTAGAAGCTTCCGGTTGCGCCAGCCGCAACACGGGGTGGCTGCCCTGTCACCTGCTGGTGGAGTCGGATGGGCAACTGATCGCCGCTGCCCCCTTGTATTTGAAAAGCCATAGCCAGGGCGAATTTGTCTTTGACCAAGAGTGGGCTGCGGTTGCCAGCCAACTGGGAGAACGCTACTACCCTAAGCTCATTGGCATGGCTCCTTTTACGCCGGCCACCGGCTATCGCATTCTTGTCCATCCAGACTACTCGGAAGCAGAGGTGTGGCCGTCGATGCTGGCTGCTATCGATCGCTTCTGCCAAGACAACGATATTTCGGTGTTCAGCCTGCTCTATGTGGACTTAGACTGGCGGGCCCAACTGGAGGCCGATGGATTGACTCCCCGAATTACCCACAACTACCAGTGGCACAATCCCGGCTATCGCTCTTACGAAGACTTTTTGAGCCAGTTCAACGCCAACCAGCGGCGCAACATCAAGCGAGAGCGGGCCGCCATGGAAAAAAGCGGCATAGAACTCAAGATCTACACCGGAGAGGAAATCACGCCGCGCCTGCTCTCTCTTATGTACGACTTTTACAGCAATACCTGCGCTCAATTCTGGAACTGGAGCAAATACCTTAACCGCCGCTTTTTTGAGGCTCTTTATCCCAACTACCGGCAGCGGCTGGTGCTGGTAGCCGGCGAGCGAGGTTCAGAAGTGGTGGGGATGTCTTTTTGTGTTCGCAAGGGGGATCGCCTCTTTGGGCGCTACTGGGGCTGCCGGGAGGAGGTGAAGTTTTTGCACTTTAACGTTTGCTATTACGAGCCGATTGCCCTGGCCATCCGGGAAGGGATCCGCAACTTCGACCCCGGGGCTGGGGGATCCCACAAGATTCGGCGGGGATTTCCAGCCACCCCCGTGTATAGCTACCACCGTTTCTACCGCCCCAGGCTAAAACAGGTTCTGATCCCCTATCTAAACCGCGTCAACCCTCTCATGTTGGCTGAGCTGGAGAGGGTGAATCAAAACGAGGTTCCCTTTCGAGAGGATGTTTTGCCCTCTTTGTCTGCCTTGACCCAGAGATAAGGGGCCCTTTTGGGAGGTGGGAAAGGGGCGTATCTGGCTCGAGACGACTACGGAAAAATACGCTTGAACCCTAGGCTCTCTGCTCCAGAAGCAGGGAAGCTGAGGGCAGGCACGCCAGTGTCTTAGAGCGCTTGGAAGTCCTCTAGGTTTACCACTGGATAAGCTTTTTCTGAACTGCTGCCATACACATGGCAACGCGAGCGTTGATCTCATCTTCAGAGCCAAAGATATCCAGCTTCTCTTTGAGCCTTTGAATACAGTTTTGTACGGTCTTTTTGCTCGTGTGGATGCGGTCGGCGATGGCCTGGTCGGTAAGAGCCTCTTTGCAGAGCAGGTTCAAGACCTCGATTTCCCGCTCCGTCAGCTTGGTCAAGCCGCGCAACTCACGGGGCATGCGCAGTTCTCCATTGAGGGCACTTTTGGCCCCCTCCAAAAACACAGTGCGCCGCTCCATTTTGTTGACTGCGGCAAATCCACCTTGGTGTTTGCTGATCAGGCCCACCAAAGGAGTCAGCAGCAGCGGCTCGCTGGAATAGGCCATTACATTCAAAGTAGGATAGTTCTCGAAAATGTGGCGCAAGAACTCTAGACCAGGTTCAGCAGACTGTTCGCCACTGGTTTGGCCGTAGAGCAAGTCGGCTACTACCAAGTCCGGCTGCTCCCGCTGCAGGCGCAGGATGGCGTCCATCGGATTGGAGACTGTGATGCATTGAGCATCTGCTGCAATCCGTTGCAGCCACTCGCAATTGTTTTGGGCGACCTCGGGATGATCCTCGACCACCAAAAACTTGAGCGGGGCAGTTCGGTTCTCGACCTCAAACATCGATCCACTCCTCCAAATCCATTGTCGGCTGTGGGGGGGACGGCTAAAACCCCTTTGCAGTTTAGGGATCCCACCGACAAGCTACCCTAGTGTAGCCTCAAGTTAGGCCTGAGAAGGCCTAGCAGGGTAGGCTAGAGGGTGATGTTAACCGGATCCCGACTGTGGTACCTCTGCAAGATCGCAACCCAACCACCCACCCTGCCTACGTTACTTATGCCCTGGTGCTTATCAACATCCTGGTTTTTGTGTATGAGCTTACCCTATCGCCGCGAGAACTGGTAGCTTTTTTCCGAGAGTGGGCGGTGGTGCCGGTGGAACTGACGGCCAGCTTTCAGGGGGAGGCCACCTCTTCGCTGCGCCCCGAGTGGGTAACGCTATTTACCTCGCAATTTTTGCATGGGGGCTTTCTCCATATTGGTGGGAACATGCTCTTTTTGTGGGTTTTCGGCAACAATGTTGAGGATCGCTTGGGGCATGTGCGCTACCTCATTTTTTACCTGACTTGTGGAGCTTTGGCCGCCCTAACCCAGTGGTTTTTCGATATGGAGTCCACCATTCCTTCGCTGGGGGCAAGTGGGGCCATTGCCGGGGTGTTGGGAGCCTATATCTTGCGTTTCCCGCAGGCGGAGATCCTAACTCTGGTACCCCTGGGCATTTTTACCACAACCGTCTACATTCCTGCCTGGGTATTCCTAGGTTTTTGGTTTGTGCAACAGGCGTTTTATGGTATTGCCAGCTTGCAGACTCCTATCAATATTGGCATGGAAGGCGGAGGCATTGCCTACTGGGCCCATGCGGGTGGCTTTGTGTTTGGAGCTATTTTGGGGCCGCTGATGGGTTTGTTTTCCGGCAAGAGCCCCTACGACTACCAAGCCACTCTGCGACAGCGCGACAGAGATCCGTTTTGATTTGTATTCAGAGGCCAGCTTGATAGGAGCAAATTATGGTCAGTCTGTCTGCCAAGCCCCTAACTCTGGAAGAGTTTCTGCGGCAGCCAGAAACTCAGCCCGCCAGCGAATTCATTGAGGGAGAGATTATCCAGAAGCCCGTGCCACAAGGAAAACATAGCCGCCTTCAATTGAAACTGGGCAGCTTTATTAATGAAATACTGGAGCCTTCTCAGCTAGGGATGGCTTTTCCAGAATTGCGCTCCACCTTTGCCGGCTATGCAATTGTGCCCGATATCTCTGTCATTGCCTGGGATCGGATCCCTGTGGATGAGGATGGCACCATTCAAAACCTCATACCCTTTTGCCCAGATTGGGTGATCGAGATTCTCTCTCCCGATCAAAATCAAACGAAGCTGGTCAAAAAAATCTTGATTGGCTTGGCACACGGCTGCCAGATGGGGTGGATCGTAGCTCCCGAAGAAAGGGTCGTTTTCGCCTATCCTGCCGGACAGCAGCCAACAGTGCATGAGGATCCGCAAGAGGTTATCCCCGTTCCCGCTTTTGCCCAAACGATCCAACTGACGGTCGGAACGTTGTTTGGCTGGATGCGAGTTCAAGGCGGCGAAAGCCGCAAGCCCATTGGAGAAAAAAGCCAAGGCTAGCTAAACCGGCTTCCCTCTCCTCAATTTGGCTCAGTGTTGTAAAGGGCAGGGGCTTGGGCAACCGTCGCTCCGAGGGAGGAGAGTTCCTGGCGCAGCAAGGCCACCAGGGCATTGGTGGACTGGTCGTAGAGGCTAGTGACCAGCTTGGGATAAAACCCGATGCCGATGATGGGGATGAGCAAACAGGCAATGATGAACACCTCCCGCGGCTCGGCATCCACCAGTTCCTCGTGTTCGGTCAGCTCTTTGTTTTCCGGGCCGAAGAAGATCTGACGCAACATCGACAGCAGGTAGATAGGAGTCAGGATCACGCCAACTGCTGCCAGGAACACCACCACCAGCCGGAAGGGGAGAGAGTAGGCATCGCTGGTGGCCATGCCGATAAACACCATCAGCTCAGCCACAAAGCCGCTCATGCCAGGCAGGGCCAGAGAGGCCAGCGAGCAAGCGGTAAACATCGAGAAGATCTTGGGCATCTTCAGGCCAACGCCGCCCATTTCCTCCAGCTCCAACGTATGGGTGCGGTCGTAGGTGGCCCCCACCAAGAAGAACAGGCTGGCCCCGATCAGCCCGTGGGAGATCATCTGCAGCATGGCGCCGCTCATGCCGATCTCCGTCAGGGATCCGATACCGATGAGGACAAAGCCCATGTGGCTGATGGAGGAGTAGGCAATCTTGCGCTTGAGGTTGCGCTGGGCAAAGGAGGTGAGGGCGGCAAAGATGATGTTCACCACCCCCAGCACGATTAAGACCGGCGCAAAGTAGAGATGGGCATCCGGCAGCATGCCCGCGTTCATGCGCATTAGGGCATAGCCCCCCATCTTGAGCAGGATCCCGGCCAGCAACATGTGAACCGGCGCTGTGGCCTCGCCGTGGGCATCGGGCAGCCAGGTGTGCAGGGGGAAAATGGGCAGCTTCACCCCATAAGCAATCAGGAAAGCCCCATACATCAGCAACTGGAAGCTCAGCGGATAGGCCTTGTGGGCCAGATCCGTCATGTCAAAGCTGATGGGATCCCCGTAGAAGGCCATGGCCAAGCCCGCCACCAGGATAAACAGCGAGCTGAGGGCGGTGTAGAGGATGAACTTGGTGGCCGCATAGAGGCGGTTGTATCCCCCCCAGATGGAGAGGAGCAAATACACCGGGATCAGCTCCAGCTCCCACATCAGGAAAAACAGCAGCATATCCTGCACGGCAAACACCCCGATCTGGCCGCCGTACATGGCCAACATGAGAAAGTAAAACAGGCGCGGCTTGAGGGTGACCGGCCAGGCGGCCAAGATGGCAAGCGTGGTAATAAAAGCCGTGAGCAGAATGAGCGGCATCGAGAGGCCATCGGCCCCCACCGACCAGCTCAGCCCCACCTGCGGCACCCAGGTGTAGCGCTCCAGCAGTTGCAAGCCCGTTTGACTAGGGTCGTAGCCGACATAAAAGCCGGCCAGCAAAATGACCAGGTCGGTGACTGCGATGAACAGGGCAAACCAGCGGATCCGCTCCGCCAACTTCTGCGCGTAAGCGCGGGTGGTAGGATCCCCAGCCGGCGCCGGGATCAACGGAATAAAGAGGGCGGCCACCACCGGATAGACGATGACCGTGGTCAGCCAGGGAAATTCGTGCAAGCTGGGCAGCGCCATGAAGATAACCTCGTTACGCTAAGTTCATGCCACACCCTTCCAGGGGGATTGCCGTCGGCTACAGCCAACAGCCCTTTACTAGAATCGCTCCTGAGTATCTTTGCTCAGCAAACCTTCAAAACTATCTCTATCTTAAGGCTCTTTATCTAGTTTGCCGGGATCCCTGGCCGGGCCCGACCAGGATTCAAGCATTGACCTGGTCCTCAAACCTGGCTATTGGAAACCTCATCACCTGGTTCCCGGCTAGCTGACCCTGCGCAATCGCGCCTGGACAAGACCGCTGCTGTTGGATAACAGTAGAAATAGTACTTAACAACCAAGCCAAGTCCGCCTCTGGCGGACGGTGAGGGGGGGCTCTGGGGGAAGCTTTGAAGTATGGCACTGCATGCGGAGTTACACCGCCACCTAGGCGGTTCAGTCGTTCCTAGGATTTTGTGGCGCTACCTACATCGCCAGGGATCCCCTCTGGCAGAACGCTTTCCCGACTACGCCGAGTTTGAGGAGTTCTACACCCGCCCGCGCAACACCCTTGAAGATTACTTGGAGCTGCACACGCTGGTGGAACAGGTGCAAACCCTGGAAAGCTTACCCTATTTCATCTACCGTCTGCTACGGGGGGCCTATGTTTTTGAGGATCTGGCCTATCTAGAAATTCGCTACACCCCCTATCTGCGCACAGATCCCAGCTTGGACGAGGCGGATCGCCTCAAGCAGATGCGCCAAGTTATCGAAACGGTAGGGCAGGCCAGCCAGCAGCGGGAATATCCCATCGTCACCACCCAGATTGTGTGTTTGCACTCCCGCCTGCCCAGCCACATCAACCGCGCCATGGTGGAGGCCGCCGCCGAGTCGGAATACGTGTCTGCCATCGACCTGGCGGGGGGAGACAAGGCCTACGGCGAACGCATGGACGAGTGGATTGAGCTGTTCAAATATGCCCTGGCCCGTGGCCTCAAAACCACTGCCCATCTCTATGAGACTTTGGATGGCTGTTACCCAGAGCTGCCGCCCTACGTCTCGCGGATTGGCCACGGGATCCAGATCCCTCTCCACTACCCAGAGCTGCTGCCAGAGCTGGCGCGGCGCGGCCAATGTCTGGAGGTCTGTCCCACCACTTACCTGAAGACGGGGACACTACCCAGCTTGGAGCCCCTCAAAATCGTCTTCGACCGCTGCTTCGACGCGGGGGTAGATATCGCCATCTGCACCGACAACGCTGGCCTACACAACGTGCGCCTGCCGTTTGAGTACGAGAACCTGCTCACCCACGACATTATTGATTTCGAGCAGCTCAAGCACTGTCAGAAGGCGGCTTTTCGTCACGCTTTTGCCTGGCCCTACAAAGAGCACCCGGCCTCGCTGCTGTCGGAGCTGCAGCAGTCAGCCTCGAAGTCCCTAGTTTCCCTCTGAGAGGGGCAGACAGGACTTTGCTTGACATTTCCACCGGCAGACTTGGTCGCGCTTGCCCGGCGAGGGCTGGCGCAGCTCAAAACGACATCCCCCCTGAGTCGGGCAGCGGCCTCCTGTAGGCTGGTCTCAGAAAGGTCAGGCAGCTCAAGGCGAGCGCGGATGCGGTTAAAGTGTTGCTGCAGGCCGTGGCGATAGGTGGGATCGTAGTGCTGCTCCAGCAACTCCTGCACAAACTGCGGCCAGTCTTGGGCGTCGATGAGCTCAAACCAGCGCTGCAGGCGCGCTTGGCTATGGCGGGCTTTTAGGGATAACAGTTTCTCCTTGAGTGCCTGGGGATGGGCTATCCAGTGGGGATAATGGGCAATTATCCCCTTCACCCGCTCTTCCAAAGGCAATCGCACTTCCACGCAATCGGCTTGGGTGAGGGCCTGCCAAAGGGCAGGGGGCAGGTGGAGCTGGCCCACCTTGGCACTCTCAGCTTCCACCCAGACCGGCTTAGCTGGATCCCACTGGAGAAAAACCTGCACCAGTTGACTTTCAAAGCTCTTCTGGGTGGGCTGCGGCATCCCCCACTCCGCTCCCAGCACGGATCCGCGGTGGTGGGCCAGCTTTTCCAGATCGAGGACTTGGGATCCCTGGCGCTGCAGGTGGTGGAGCAACTGGGTTTTGCCGCTTCCCGTCGGCCCGCAGAGGACGCGGTAGGTGAACTCCTGGGGCAAGCTCTGCAGTTGTCGGCGTACCCAGGCGCGGTAGGTTTTGTAGCCACCTTGCAAAACTGTAACCTGCCAGCCCACCTGGGACAATACCAGCGCCAAGCTGGCCGAGCGCTGCCCTCCCCGCCAGCAGTAGATGAGGGGGTGGTAGTCCCGGCTCTTGTCGGCAAAGTGGGTCTGCAGATGGCGGGCGATGTTCTGGGCCACCAGGCTGGCTCCCCGCTTGCGGGCCGTAAAGGGATCCACCTGCTTGTAGAGGGTGCCCACCTCTGCCCGTTCTGCATCGTCAAGCACAGGCAAGTTGATGGCCCCCGGCCAATGGTCTTCAGCAAACTCTGCCGGCGAGCGCACGTCAATGATTTCGCTGTAGGTGTGCAGCCAAGGTTCGGCAGTGACGTGAATGGGGGCAGCCACAGACGCAGGGAGGAGGGAGTGGACTGAGTTCTCTCTTGCTCGATCCTGGCAGATTTCTAGGGTTGTTGCTTAAGGGGATCCCTGGGCCTGACAAGAGTTGCACCGCTCGGCTCCTCCTCCAGGCTAACCTCAGAGGGAGAGATAGGATCGCACTTTTTCCTCGTCCATTTGGTCAGTCGGCCCTTCCATAACGAGGGATCCATTTTCCATGAGGTAAAAGTAATCGGCCAAGCTTTGAGCAAACTCAAAGTACTGTTCTACCAGCAACACCGCAACGCCCCGCTCTTTTTGGATGCGGGCAATGGCTTCTTCGATCTCAATGATGATAGAAGGTTGGATCCCTTCTGTGGGTTCATCCAGGAGTAAAAGTTTAGGCTCTGCCACCAAAGCTCTGGCAATGGCCAATTGCTGCTGCTGACCACCGCTCAAATCTCCACCGGGACGCTTTAGAAAAGAACGCAAAATCGGGAATAAGTCATAAATAAACTCAGGTATAGCCCGTTCTTTGTCCGGTGCTGCTTCTAACCCTACCAGCAGGTTCTCCTCAACCGTTAAGCGAGGAAAGATCTCCCGGCCTTGGGGCACATAGCCAATGCCAGCGCGAGCCCGCCAGTTGGGTGGGTAATGATTGATGGGTCGGCCCTCAAAGAGAACTTTACCTGTACAGTCTTTGAGAAGCCCCATTAGGGCTTTAAGCGTGGTAGTTTTGCCCATGCCGTTGCGACCCAGAAGGCAAACTGCTTGGCCGGGAAGGATCTTGAAAGAAAGATCTCTCACAATTAAACTTTGCCCATAATAAGCTCTCAGGTTACAGACTTCCAGCAAAGGCTGAGATCCACTTTGAGATAGATTTTGCGCTTTGGTGGCGTTTTCCGTATTCATAGGCTTGGATATAGAGTTGGTTAATTGGACGGTCAACACAGATCTCCCCTTCTCCCCTGTTTTCGTTTAGCCTCTGGCTTTGTGGGATCCAAGATAGACCTCGATAACTCGCGGGTCGTTCTTCACTTCCTCAAAGCTACCCTCGCACAACACTGCTCCTTGGTGTAAAACAGTAACCTTGCGAGCAATTTGCCGGACAAATACCATGTCATGCTCAATCACCAAAATGGTGTGATTTCGAGCTAAGGATTGAATTAACTCTCCCGTAGCCTCTGTTTCTTTATCCGTCATCCCGGCCACGCATTCATCAAGCAGCAGCAGATCCGGATCCTGGGCAATCACCATGCCAATCTCCAACCATTGCTTTTCTCCATGGGAGAGCAGCCCTGCCGGGATCCGATCCTTACGGCTCAGGCCGATGGTTTCCAGGAGGGCATCAGTCTTTTCTCGCAAGCGCTTTTTGCCAAATAAGGTGGAGAAAACACCCTTGTGAGGGTTGAGAGAGAGCTCCAAATTTTCTCGCACGCTCAGGTTTTGGTAGACCCGCGGCGTTTGGAACTTGCGACCAATACCCAAGGCAGCGATTTCGTGCTCCTTGAGCTTAGCCAGATCTTTTCCTTTAAACAGCACTCGCCCTCGAGTAGGCTTGACCTTGCCTGTCAACACATCGAGGAAGGTAGTTTTGCCCGCTCCATTGGGACCGATCACCACCCTTAACTCCCCTTCTTCCAAAGAAAAGTTCAGCCCGTCCAAAGCCTTAAAGCCATCAAAGCTGACGGTGAGATTCTGAGTTTGTAAAATTTGCCGGGTAGTGGTGGGAGCTGCTGTAAGCATAGGGATCACGTCCAAGAACGGAAAGGCCAGAGGACGAGTAGGATTCTCAGCCCATCGAACAAGAGAGGACACTTGGCATCGTTATCTCACCCATTGGGATCCTCTTACTCTGAAGTTGCACCTTGCATAGGGGGATACTGGCACGGATTTAGGCTGGAGAAATATTGGCCAAACGCCGGCGCCAAAGCTGGAAGGTAACCCAAAGCTGCCTGCCCCGGGTGCGCACCCAGCCCACCAAACCATCCGGCAACACCAGTACCACCAGCAGGAACAATCCCCCCTGGAAAAACAGCCAAATTTCTGGGAAATTTTCACTCAGCAAACTCTTGGCAAAGTTTACCAACAAAGCCCCGACCACTGCCCCCACTAAACTGGCCCGACCACCCACCGCTACCCAGATCACCATTTCAATGGAGAAGGGAACGGCCATGGCATTGGGAGAAATGATGCCAGTTTGTAAGGTAAACAAAGCCCCGGCGATCCCTGCCAGCGCAGCCGAGATGGCAAATACCAGCACCTTAAATCCGGTGGGATCGTAGCCAGAGAAACGAACCCGCGGCTCATCGTCTCGAATGGCTACCAGGATTCGACCAAACAAGCCACTGGTAAGCCAACGACAGAGAAGGTAAGCCAAAACAACGGTTAAAACCGTGGCCACATAGACAGCAAAGCGCATCTGGGAAGAGTTGACATCCAGGCCAAATAACGTCTGGAAATTGGTCAGGCCGTTGGTGCCGTTGATTAAGCGCTGTTGCCCGTTGAAGAAGTTAAAGAAAATGATTGTAGTGGCCTGAGTCAGAATAGAAAAATAAACTCCTCGGATGCGATTTCTCACCACCAAGTACCCCAGAGCTGCTGCCACCACAGCCGGGATCAAGACAACAGCAACAGCCGTAAACGGAAACGAATAAAAAGGGTACCAAAACCAGGGCAATTCCGTTACCCCATAGAGGCTGAAAAACTCCGGTATCCGTCCCTCTGGCAGTTGCAACTTGAGGTGCATCCCCAAAGCATAGCCCCCCAAGGCAAAGAACACCCCATGCCCCAGACTCAGCATGCCGGTATAGCCCCAGATAAGGTCGATCCCCAGGGCAACAATGCTCAATGCCAGAAATCGCCCCAACAAGTTCAGCCGAAAACCCGACAACACAGTTGGGGCCACCAAGATCAAAGCCAGCGCCAGGCCAATGAGGATCCCAACTTCCCACAGGAGCTTGCGGGCAGGACTGGGATCCCGACCGGTGGCAAGAATGGCCTCTTCACGATCAGCGGGGGGGAGATGAGCCAGTTTCATGGGCGGTGTGGGGGGATGGGGGATACGGCTAGAAAGATTCGCTCAAGAGGGCTGTCCTAGGCATCCACCATGCGACCTTTTTCGGGGAAAAGGCCGCGGGGGCGCACCTGCAAAAAGGCCACAATTAAGGCAAAGACCATCACCTTAGCCATGCTGGTGGTGGCAAAAAAGTTGAGGGTATCGGTCAGGATCGGCACGTTGGGAAAGATCAAAGCCAGCGTCCCGGAACCGATGACAAAGTTGGCAATTCCGATCCCCAGTGCCGCCACAATGCTGCCCAGGAGCTTGCCCACACCCCCCACGACAACCACCATGAAGGTATCCACGATGTAGTTCTGGCCGGTATTGGGCCCCACAGATCCCAGCAGGCTGACGGCCACGCCGGCTACTCCTGCCAGACCCGAACCCATGGCAAAGGTGAGAGCATCCACCGTTTGCGTAGGGATCCCGACACAAGCGCTCATGGCCCGATTTTGGGTGACGGCGCG
Source organism: Synechococcus sp. OH2 (assembly GCF_047462155.1). Lineage (NCBI taxonomy): Bacteria > Bacillati > Cyanobacteriota > Cyanophyceae > Synechococcales > Synechococcaceae > Synechococcus > Synechococcus sp. OH2. The sequence goes on along the minus strand of NZ_JANSIR010000065.1, from coordinate 8,496 downwards.
GATGCGCAACCCCCAGCGGGTGCGTTGCAAGAAAAAGTACAGCCCCAGGATACAGACAACGGTGAGGGCGATGATGAACAGGCGAGTATTGGGCAAAAACAGGTTGCCCACCGGGATCCCACCCCGTAGCCAGCGAGGAGCGGTCACGTCTCTATTTTGGGCCCCAAACCAGGGCTGGGTGACGGCCAGGGCATAGGTTTGGGCCAGAACCCGCCCGCCTACTGCCACAATGGCCGTAGAAAGCACCAACAACAACGTCAGCACCCAGCCTTTGAGGCGCGGCCAATCGGCCCGTTTTGCCAAGAGCCACCAGCCGCCAAAAAAGAGCACCGCAAAGGCCCCCAAGCGGAAAGCCAACACCCAATTGACGCTGCGCACGAACTGCTGCAGGATCAGGCTCACGCCCCAGGTGGCCAAAAGGGTTTCCAGCGGCCGCCCATACAAAAAGCGAATCACCCCCCGCTCCAGAGCCAGACCCGCCAGGGCCGTGACGACAAAAGCGGCAACCAAGGCTGGAAAGATATACAGATCCCGCCAGGGATCCCCCAATTGTCGGAAGGCATTTTGCACCACAAAGGTGGTGTAGGCCCCCAACATCATCAGCTCCCCATGGGCCATATTGATCACCCCCATGAGGCCGAAGACAATCGCCAGGCCCAGAGCGGCTATCAGCAAAACGGTGCCAATACTGATGCCGTTAAACAAGCTATCCAAAAGCAAGGTCATCGGCAGGGGATCCTCCTTCTTTACCCGTTGACTGGGGACGCGCTTCCAACTCCAGGACGGGATCCCCAACTCACCCGCAAGGGATCCCGCACCCAGCGCTCAACAGGGCTAGCTGACTTTGAAGCGACCGCCTTTGGCCGGATCCGACCAGTCGCAGGCAAAGCCCTTGGTTTCCGCCACAAACTGGTTCCAGGGCTGTGGCTCCACAGCGTCTGTAGAAAAGATGACATCAAACAGCCCATCAGAGCGCACCTGGCCGATCCGCACGTACTTGGTCAGGTGGTGGTTGGTGTTCATCGTCACCAGACCCTCTGGGGCATCAAAGGTTTGGCCGTAGGCTGCTTGGCGCACCGCGTCGATCTCCACGGTTCCCGCTTTTTCCACCGCCTGCTTCCAGATGTAAACCATGATATAGGCCGCTTCCATCGGGTCGTTGGTGACGCGGTTTTGGCCGTATTCTGCCTTGAAGGCTTCCACAAACTTCTTGTTGGCAGGCGTATCCACCGTCATGAAGTAGTTCCAGGCAGCGTAGTGGCCTTCTAGGAACTCGGAGCCAATCGCCTGCACCTCTTCTTCGGCAATGCTGACGGACATAGAGGGATAGCGATCCGGCTCCAGACCGGCTGCTTTCAGTTGCTTAAAGAAGGCCACATTGCTGTCGCCATTCAGGCTGTTGTAGATCACGCCGCCGTTGGGAAGAGCGGCACGGATTTTGCTGATAATGGGAGTCACTTCGGTGTTGCCCAGAGGCAGGTAATCTTCTCCCACAACCTTGCCGCCCAGGGCCTCTAACTGGGCCTTGATGATGGTGTTGGCCGTGCGGGGGAAGACATAGTCGGATCCCACCAGGAAAAACTCTTTGCCCTTGTTCTTGAGCAGCCATTCCACAGAAGGCTCGATCTGCTGGTTGGGGGCAGCGCCGGTGTAGAAGATGTTTTTGGAGCACTCTTGTCCTTCGTACTGTACGGGATACCAGAGCAGGTGTTGCTTGGATTCAAATACCGGCAAAACTGCCTTGCGGCTGGCCGAGGTCCAACAGCCGAATACTGTTGCCACCTTGTCCACATCGATCAATTTGGTGGCTTTCTCGGCAAAGGTTGGCCAATCGGAGGCGCCATCCTCGATGATGGGCTCGATCTGCTTGCCCAAAACCCCACCGGCGGCATTGATCTCTTTAATGGCTAGCTTTTCCGCATCCACCACACTGGTTTCCGAAATGGCCATCGTGCCGCTGAGGGAGTGCAAAATGCCAACGCGAATAGTCTCTCCCTGAGCATAGGCAGGCACAGACCGCTTCACCCAGATCTGCGGCCCTAAGGCAGCCCCGGCTCCGGCCAGCGCGCCCATTTTCAGCACTTGACGACGATTAAAAGATTGAGCCATCGGTAAACTCCGAAACGAGGTGAGTGCAAAGGATGTAGCGAAGTGTGGTTACAGCAGCCTGGCCAACGGGGGGAAGGACTCAGCTCATCACCTTGCCCATGGATCAGCTTGCCCAACTGCGCTCGGCTGAGGTTTTCACTAATGCCTTCCCAACATCAACAGAGGGAAAAGCCAGTTCTGCAGTCGAGAGAGCGTCGTGCGCCCCTGTTGCCTGGACGTGTTTTATCAAACCCATTCAGCCAGGAAGAAATTGTGTTGCGAGATACTTTTTTCCAGAATCTGAGCCTGTTCTCGCCAAGCTCCCAGGGATCCCTTGCTCTCGGCATAATGGAGATTTCGAGGTTGAAAATTGATGGCTTATGGTGCAACAGGCTGGCTATGGATCTTGGCGATCCCCAATTACCGCTGACCTGGTGGTGGCCGGATCCCTACGCCTAGGGCAACCGGCTTGGGACAAGGGGGATCTCTACTGGACGGAGGGCCGCCCGCAGGAGAAGGGGCGCAACGTGCTGATGCGGCGAGCTGCCGACGGGACGGTGCAGGAACTGACGCCAGCACCCTTCAACGTGCGCACGCGGGTGCATGAGTACGGCGGCGGCGCCTACTGGGTCTCCGAGGGGGTGGTGTACTTTTGCAACTTTGCCGATCAACGGCTGTACTGCCTGCTGCCGGCTTCGGATCCCCAGCCCCTCACCGAAGCTGGCCCCTACCGCTATGCCGACGGGGTGGTGGACAGGAGGCGCCGGCGCATCCTCTGCGTGCGCGAGGATTACAGCCGCCAGGGAGAGCCGGAAAATACGCTGGTGGCCATCGATCTAGAAAGCGGATCCCAGCAGGTTTTGGCCAGGGGCCACGATTTCTACGCCAGCCCGCAACTGAGCCCAGACGGTCAGACCCTAGTGTGGCTGGCCTG
>NZ_JANSIR010000065.1:1117-5340 GCF_047462155.1 Synechococcus sp. OH2 | reverse complement strand
GGCACGGAGCTGTGGCGGGCGGAAGTGGCTCCTGACGGCAGCTTGGGAGAACCCCAGAAACTCGTTGGCGGCCCGGCTGAGTCCATTTTCCAACCCCAGTGGTCGCCGCAGGGGGAGCTTTACTTTGTTTCCGACCGCAGCGGCTGGTGGAACCTCTACCGCTGGGATCCCTCAGGGCCGATTCCCCTCTGTCCTATGGAAGCGGAGTTTGGGGAGCCCCAGTGGGTGTTTGGCCTGAGCACCTACGGCTTCTGTGGGGATGGGCAAATCCTGGCCATCTATCGACAAGAGGGGCTCTGCCACCTGGCGCTTTTGGATCCGCGTTCAGGACGGCGGCAGGAGCTCCCCATACCCTACACCGAGCTCCACAACCTCCAAGTTAGCGGCGAAAAAGCTGCCTTCCTGGCCGGATCCCCCAGCGAAGCCATGGCCTTGGTCTGTCTGGACTTACCTTCTGGCCAATTGGAGGTGGTGGCCCGTTCTAGCAGCGCGGCGGTGGATCCTGGTTACTTGTCGATCCCTGAGCCCATCACCTTTCCCACTTCTGGCGGGACAGTGGCCTACGGCTTCTTCTATCCTCCCAAGAACCGCGACTTTGTGGCCCCTGCCGGCGAAAAGCCGCCCCTGCTGGTGAAAAGTCACGGCGGGCCCACGGGGGCGACAGCAGCCGTGCTCGACCTGGGGATCCAGTACTGGACCAGCCGCGGGATTGCTGTTTTGGATGTCAACTACCGCGGCAGCAGCGGCTATGGACGGGCCTACCGGGAGGCCCTCAAGGGCCAATGGGGCCTTGTGGACGTGGAAGATTGCATTGCTGGAGCCCGATTCTTGGCCCAGCAGGGCCGGGTTGACGGCGAGCGATTGCTCATTCGCGGCAGCAGTGCCGGCGGCTACACGACCCTGGCAGCTTTGACGTTTCACAGGGTTTTCCGCGCCGGCGCCAGCTACTACGGCATCAGTGACCTAGAAGCGCTGGCCCGAGAAACTCACAAGTTTGAGTCCCACTACTTGGAGAGCTTAATTGGCCCCTACCCCCAACGGCAGGATCTCTACCGAGAGCGCTCTCCCCTCCACCACCTAGAGGGTCTCAACTGCCCGATCATTTTCTTTCAAGGCCTAGAGGACGCCATCGTTCCTCCCAACCAAGCGGAGAAGATGGTAGCTGCCCTGAAGGCCAAAGGGATCCCGGTGGCCTACGTGCCCTTTGAGGGAGAACAGCACGGCTTCCGCCAGGCGGCCAACCTCAAGCGGGCGCTGGAGGCAGAGCTTTACTTCCACGCCCAGATCCTGGGGTTTCCCCTGCCAGAGCCCCTCGAGCCAGTTCCCATCGCCAACTGGAGTCCTCCCTGCCCTGGCTCGGCGCCTCCCCGTTGGGTATCGTAGTCAAGGAGCTGGGGGAGGGAGGCATGGGGAGCCTAACCAGCAACCTCTGGAGGCAATGGGTGGCCGCGGCCTTAGCAGCAGGCGGAGTCCTAGGCGGTGCCCTCTGGGGCTTTTACACTTCTTCCTGGGCAGAACCCGTTGAGATGGCGGCGGTGCCGCCGGCATCCCCAAGCTCGACTTCTGGCGCTGCCTTTTTGCGCGCCTACAAAGCCCTCCAGGGCGGCCAAGCCCAAGCGGCCTTGGAGTCCTTACAAGGCTTGGAAGAGAAGCTGCCAGTTCTCACTGATGAAATTTGGAAGCTCAGGGCCCAGGCCTATGAAAAGCTGGGGGATCGAGAAACTGCCCGCCAGATCTGGTGGCCCAAGATCTTGCGGGAGTACCCCCACAGTCCTGTAGCCGCCTATGCCCTGTGGGGAATGGGCCAGGTGGAGCAACTGCGACGGCAATTTCCCACTCACCCCTTGACTGCTCGCGCCCTCCAGCACTTGCTGCAGCAGCATCCCGACCGCTACGACCTACTGCGGGATCTGGCCCAACATCACCCGCAAACCCCTGGGTTAACGCCCCTCTTGGATCGCTGGCGCCAAGCCCAGGAGGGAGCCCTCACAGCCTCCGACTGGCAGATCCTGGCCGATGCCTACTGGGAGCAGCGGGAGTACGGCAAAGCCGCCCGCGCCTACAAACACGCCCCTGCTACCCCCCAAAACCTCTACCGCCAGGGCCGCAGCCACCAGATCTCGCGGGAGTTTCCCCAGGCCAGGGCCGCCTACCAAGCGCTGCTGGCGCAATTTCCCGAGGCTGCCGAGGCCTCCCTCACCCAGCGTCGCCTGGCCGAGCTGAGCGACCTGCCGACAGCCCTTCAGTTGCTCCGACAGGTGGGATCCGGCTCGAATCCAGAGGCCCCAGAGGCCCTGCTCAGCCTCAGCCAGCTTTATGAGCGCAACGACAGCCCGCAGTCGGCCCAGGCGGTGCGGCAGACCCTTTGGGAGCGTTTCCCGGCCAGCGAAGCAGCGGCCAACGCCGCCTGGACGGTGGCTTGGCGCCAGGCGCAAGCGGGCAATCTCAGCCAAGCCATTGCTCTGGCCCAGCAGATTGGCTTGGCCCAGCAGGATACGGAAATGGGGGCGCAACTGCTCTACTGGGCAGGCAAATGGCGGGAACGCCTGGGGGATAGGGCGACGGCACGGCAAACCTATCAGCAGGTGCTGCAGCGATTCCCTCACACCTACCACGCCTGGCGGGCGGCGGTGCAACTGGGCTGGCCAGTAGGAGATTTCTCCAGCGGCCGCCAAAGGGTTGAGGTGGACTTTCAGCCGGTGCGCCAACCGTTGCCAGGGGTCTCTGAGGCCACGCAAACTTTGCATCTCATCGGCGCCAGCCAACTGGCCTGGGAGCGCTGGCAGGGGGAAACGGCCCTGCGGCAACGGGATCCGCGCCAGATGAGCGTGGCCGAGCGCTTTGCCAGCGGCATTTTGCGCAACAACGCTGGCGAGCACCTCCAGGGGATCAACCAGGTGGCTGCTTTGCGCTTCAGCGCCGAGCCTGACCCGCTGCTGCAGAGCTTGAGACAGCGCCAGGATTTCTGGCAGGCCGTCTACCCGCTGCACTACTACGCCGACCCGGAGAACACGTGGGAGGGAGATCCCTATGCCCGGCCTGGGCTGGCCTACTGGTCGCGGCAGTTTAACCTGAATTCCCTGATGGTGGCAGCCTTGATCCGCCAGGAATCCCGTTTTGAGCCGGAGATTGTCTCGGCCTCGGGAGCGCTGGGCTTGATGCAGGTGATGCCTGCCACCGGCCGCTGGATTGCCCAAAAAGTTAGTCTAGCCCAGTACAGCCTCACCAACCCTGCCGACAACCTGCGCCTGGGATGCTGGTACTTTGACTACACCCACCGCACCTATCAAGACAACACCCTGCTGGCCCTGGCCAGCTACAATGGCGGGCCTGGCAATGTCGCCAGATGGCTAAGCCGCTTCGGCTTTGAGGATCCCGATGAATTTGTGGAGCGGATCCCCTTTGCCGAAACCCGTGGCTATGTCAAGTCTGTCTTTGGCAACTACTGGAACTACTGGCAGCTCTACACCCCAGAGGGGCGCACCTTGGTCAGCCAGCGCCTCCGTCAGCGTCCTGGCTAACCAACTCCCTCGACTGCGGCTAGGATCGGTGCCGAGAAGAGGTCAGCCGTTCTCCCAGCAATTGCAGCGAGTAGGCTGCCAGCCCCAGGCCCACCATGACAAACATGAAGGTGATCAGGGAAACGGATCCCACCAGCAGGTAGCGCACCAGAATGCTGATCCCCCGCGCCAGGGATCCGCTTTCCAGGTCGATTGGCGGCAGCTTGGCCAGCATCGAGAGCAGCAATTGTAGGAACCCATAGCCCAAACTGGCAGCAAAGGCAGCCCCCACAAGGGCGTTGAGGGGATGGGAGGAGGACGGCATGGGGCAGCACCGGAAAACTCACCATTATTGTAGGCTCCAGGTACAATATGAGCGTTTGTTCTGAGAACAAAATGATGGGGAGCGGGTCTGAAGCAGTTTCCCACTATGAAGTGTTGGGGGTTTCGGTGCTGGCGACGGCAGCGGAGATCAAGTCTGCCTATCGCCGTCTGGTCAAGTACCACCACCCCGACAGCCTCCTGGCCAAAAAAGATCGGGCTGCCGCTGAGCGTATTCGCCAGATCAACGCTGCCTATGCGGTGCTTAAGGATCCGCAAGCCCGCCGCGAGTACGATCGGCAACTGCGCTCCAATTACGCCCCGCCCCGCCCCCAGCCCACTGGCTCCCCATCAGAGACGGTCAGCCAGGAGGCTATTGCCCGCGAAGCCTGGATTCGGCAG
>NZ_JANSIR010000065.1:0-1011 GCF_047462155.1 Synechococcus sp. OH2 | reverse complement strand
GTCTACACTCCTCTGAACCGAGTTTTGGGGCCTTTACTGTCTTCCCTCAGGCCGCAGTTAAATGCCTTGGCGGCAGATCCTTTCGATCCCGATTTGCTGGAGGCCTTTGGCCTGTATCTGGAGGAGTGTACGCAGAAACTGACCCAAGCTCAGCAGATCTTTCGCCGCCTTCCCAATCCCAGCAGCCTAGGGGGGGTGGCTTCTCGCCTCTACTATGCCCTCAACCACTTGGAAGATGCCCTGGAGGAGCTGAGCTATTTCCCGCTGAACTTCGACGATCGCCACCTGCACACCGGGCAAGAGCTGTTTCGACGGGCGGAAGGGTTGCGTCGAGAAGCCATGGACACCTACGCCCAGAGTTCGCCCTAGCGAGACCGGCTGCCGGGTGGAGAGGGGCGGGAATCGTAGGGGGTAGGAATGTACTGCACGGAAGGACGGCCTATGCTGGCTTGTGGGTAGAGATCCATCAGGGCGTAGATCTGGGGCGGCAACTCGGTGGAGATGGGCAGGCCCAGCTCCCGCGCTTCTTCAGCCGTAATCGGGTAGTCGTGGGTTACCCGCCCGCTGGTCAGAGCCTGGATGAGGGGCTCAACGCGTTCGGGGGCAATTTTGCGCTTGGGCACCTCGTCCTTGAGCAGCTCCCGCACAAAGTTCTGTACCTGTTGCATCGCTTTGCGGGCCAGATCTGCCAGGATCAGCGTCTGGTCGTCGATCTCGGCAATGGGTTTTTCCGCCACCACCTGCAAAATGCTGGCGGCAGCGTAGCCCCCTATCTGCGGATCGACCGGCCCTAGGACAGCATTGACATCCATGACAATTTCATCGGCAGCCAGGGCCAGCATCGTCCCCCCCGACATGGCGTAGTGGGGCACAAATACCGTTACCTTGGCCGGATGGCGAATAAGGGCGCGGGCAATTTGTTCAGTAGCCAGCACCAGGCCGCCAGGGGTGTGCAGAATTAAATCAACGTAAGGCGCGGGATTCCCCACCCGGGTGGGGAGGGATAGCGCC
>NZ_JANSIR010000064.1:0-1645 GCF_047462155.1 Synechococcus sp. OH2 | reverse complement strand
AAGTCAGCAGCTACGGCCGCCACCATCCCTCTTTGGTGAGCCTGCTCCACCAGCTTGCGGTAATCCCGGATCTCTCCATAGGTGTTGGGATACTGCAAGAGCACGCCAAAGCCGTTCTCCAGCTCTAACTGCAAAGGATCCGCCACACGCACCTGGATCCCCAAGGGCTCTGCCCGCGTCTGCACGACGGCAATGGTCTGGGGATGGCAGCCGCGATCCACCCAGAAGACCTGGGATCCCTTGCCTGCCAGGGCATAGGCCAGGCTCATAGCCTCAGCGGCAGCAGTGGCTTCGTCCAGCAGGGAGGCATTGGCGATCTCCATGCCTGTTAGATCGATCACCATCGTCTGGAAATTGAGCAGGGCCTCTAGCCGCCCCTGGGCGATCTCCGCCTGGTAGGGGGTGTACTGGGTGTACCAGCCGGGGTTCTCCAGAATGTTGCGCTGGATCACCGGCGGCGTCAGGCAGTTGGAATAGCCCATGCCCAAAAAGGAGCGCCACACCTGGTTCTGGGCCGCCATTGCCCTCAGTTCTGCCAACACTTGCTGCTCACTGCTGGGGGATCCCAGGTGCAGGGGTCGGCTGCTGCGAATCGCCGCCGGCACCGCCTTATCCACTAATTCCCGTAGAGAGCTCAGCCCCAAGGCCTGCAACATCTGACGGATTTGCTGGGCGTCTGGCCCGATGTGCCGCCAGACGAAGAGTTCTCTCTGCTCTAGCAGCTCCAGCTCTGGATCGGCGGCAGAGAGGGGTTGAGACGTCTCCCGGCCAGAGGGGCTGAGGGGATGGAGGATGGTGGAGTCGGACATGGGGCAAAACAAAAGCGATGAGCAGTTGGTCAGCTGCCAAAAGGCTATTCCCCGATCATAGTTGTTAAAAATTATTTCTGACGGGATCCAAATCTGAATCTGGGTCTCGATTCGGGGTAGCGGGGATGAGACACTGAATGGTCGGAGAATGTTAGCGACCTATCCCCTGAGCGTTGTCATGACTGCTTTCAACCTTGTCTGCAAAGGTGGTGCTATGCGTCGGCTGTTGTCTGCTTTGGTGTCTATCCTGTTGATGCTCTGTCTGTGCTTGGCCCCCTTGGGGATCCCGGCCGTGGCGGCAGAGCTTCCGCCGGTGAAACATCTTGACACTCCCATCGATGTGAACAACACCATCCTGCGCAACTACCGCCAGTTGCCTGGCTTCTATCCCACCCTGGCCCGTATTCTGGTGAAAAATGCTCCCTACAACAGCCTGGAGGACATGCTGCGGATCCCAGAATTGACGGAGCAGCAGAAGGCCCTGATCAAGGCGAACGCGGAGAACTTCGTGTTTGGGGAGTACCAAGAGGGGGCCAACCAACTGGAAAATCGGATCAACCAGGGGTACTACGGCTGATCCTGGCAGAGTCTGCAGAAGAGAAGGCTTTCTGCTTCTGTGCAACTCTCAAGAGGGAAGGGATCCTGCGGCCCGCAAACTGGATTAGAGGTTGGTGGTTGGCTTGCCAACTGCAGGATTACCCAAAGCCTGCTCCGTACTACTCGGCGGTTGGAGTCGGGTAGTTTACTCTCTATCCCTCGTCGCCAGAGCACCCCTCAGGTTTTGATGGCCTTAACGTAAGGTGCGGAATTCCCCACCGTATAGACGGTGGGGATGG
>NZ_JANSIR010000063.1:0-3516 GCF_047462155.1 Synechococcus sp. OH2 | reverse complement strand
CCCGCCTGCGCGGTGGGGTAGTTCATAATAGCCCATGGTGCTCATCAACCCAAGTGGATGGAGCCAACTTCGAAAATGTCTCTAACTGCCGTCTCGTCAGCCCAGGGGGATCCTCGCATCGCCGAGATCGCCCAGCGGGGGGTGGCCGAGATCTTCCCGGGGGGGGCGGCAGCTCTGGAAGAGCGCTTGGCCACAACGGATCGCCCTTTGCGGGTCAAGCTGGGCATCGATCCGACGCGGCCAGATCTGCACCTGGGCCACGCGGTGGTCTTGCGCAAGTTGCGCCAATTCCAGGATGCTGGCCACGTGGCCATTTTGCTCATTGGGGATTTTACGGCGCTGGTGGGGGATCCCACTGGCCAGTCGGAGGCGCGTCCCCGCCTGACGCCGGCAGAAGTGGAAGAAAACGCCCGCACCTATCTGGAGCAGGCTGGCAAGATTTTGGACTTTGCGACCCCTGGCCGGCTGGAGGTGCGCCGCAACAGCGAGTGGCTGGCCCGCCTCACCCTCAGCGAGCTAATCGAGCTGCAGGCCCAGATGACGGTGGGGCAGATGTTGGCCAAAGAAGACTTTGCCCAGCGCTACCAAGCTGGAACACCGGTGTACTTGCACGAATTTCTTTACCCCCTCCTGCAGGGCTACGACTCGGTGGCCCTGGCAGCCGACGTGGAGCTGGGGGGAACCGACCAGCGCTTTAACCTCCTGGTTGGCCGAGAGCTGCAGCTTTGGAAAGGCCAAACCCCGCAGTTTTGCCTGACGGTGCCGCTTTTGGAGGGCTTGGATGGCTACCAGAAAATGTCCAAGTCCAAAAACAACTACGTGGGCCTAACCGAGGATCCCCTCACCATGTACTCCAAGCTGGAGAAGGTGCCGGATCACCTGGTGGAGCGGTATTTTGAGTTGCTCACGGCGGTGCCCCCCTCAGAGCTGCCGGCAGATCCCCGTCAGCGCCAGATTCTCCTAGCCAAAACTCTGGTGGCCCAATTTCACTCCCCTGAAGCGGCAGAAGAGGCGCAGCGCACCGCCCAAGCCCTGGTGTTGCAAGGCAATCTCGTAGAGACGGGATCCATCCCCACCTTTGCCGTCGAGGGCTTGTCTTACCCGGCAAAACTCAGCTACATCCTGCGCGAGTCCGGCCTGTGCAAGAGCGCCGCCGAGGCCCGTCGGCAAATCCAAGGAGGCGCCGTGCGGCTGGACGGACAAAAAGTGGAGGATCCCGACTTGGAGTTTACCAGCGCTTCTGACCTGGTCGGGCGGGTTCTCCAGGTGGGCAAGAAGGCCTTCCGCCGCCTGGTGGTGGGCCCAGAGTAGTCAGCCCCTAACCCCTCTCCCTTGATGGGACCGGGAAGGGGGGATCAACCATCAATGGGTGGGGGTGGGCTTGAAGCCGAGCCCGGCTTTTTTCTGCTTGGTCTTGGCTGGGGGATTGAACAGCGGTGAAGCCAACAAGGTTTGCGGGAAAACGGGCTCCGCCTTGGGCCGGATCGATCTCGCCTCCGCCACAGCTTCAGCGAGCTTCTGCCGCACCAGCTCTTGGGTCTCCAAGATATTGGGATCCGCCGCCCATTCCGGGGCTTCCCTGACCGGATCGTCTTCGGAAGTAAATTCCAAGTCGTAAACCTCGTTGCGGTAATCGGGGCTGAAGCACTCCCAGGCGCGCAAACTGTAGAAGTAGGGGAATAGCCGCACCATGCGCTCGATATCTAGGTGTGCTGCAAAGCAACAAAAAGCCTCTTCTTCAGAGACCGGAAATGGCGCGTAGTGCTCGGAAACAAACCACTGCAAAAACTTGCGCGCCTCCGGAACAACCTGCTCTGGGGTCATGGATCCCAGCACTGCTACGTTGAAGCAGTTGACCAAAAGGTGCTCCAGGAGCACGGCGTTGTACTCGGCAAAGCAGGTTTGCTCGCGGCTTTCTACCGGCTGCCAGGGCATATTGCCGTTGGCGGCGATAAACAGATGCACCAAGTCATGCGAGGGATTGGTTTGAATGGCGCCGTGCCCCTCCAGCTTGGCCCCGTCACAGCTAAAGATTTGGTACTGCGGGCTCCAGTAGAACTTCAGTTGCTTGGCCGCCATGTCCGACCGTCCTCCTCACCCAGAGGGATCCCTCTAGAGCTTACACCCGCAGGCGGGCTACAGGCACCTCTGCAGGGACAATCGCCGTCGCCCCTGCCCTGCCCCAAATGGAGACAGAGAAGGTTTCCTAGCCAAGGTTAAAGGAGAGCAATTAGCTTGCAGAAACGTCGTCGATAGAAGCAATCGACCCGAAAACAAGCTTATAGTGTACTTTTTTATACACTTGGGTTCTTTTCTCCGCGATGCTCCTGAGTTCTTCTCATGGTAGGTTTACGCTGCTGTCCTCAAGCTTGTCTGTGTTATCGGCTATATTCTTCAGGTTTCAACAATGCAGCTTAGCAGACCCCAAAACCGAGAAACTGGCTGGGCAATTGTCTTGATCCTGCTGGGGATCTCCATAACCGGCTGTGGCTCTTCCAGTAGCACAGGGATCGACCCTGCTTCTTTGGGATCCCAAACGCGCTTGACCTTCAATGGGGCTCTGACGCGCAGTTTCAGCACCACCCAGGGGGAGATGGAGTTCAACATTGCCCTCTTGCAAGCAGGGGATCCGCCTCAGCCGGTCACCCAGCTTTCTCCTGCCCAGGTCAGCTTGCAAGTTAACCGCATAACCGATCTGCAAGGGATCCCGCAGTCAGCCACAGTAACTCTAAGCCCCACCCGCATCGAGAACCCTCGAGCTGAGCTGGCCCGTCAGCCTTTGCTCATGGCCATCCTCATGGACGGCTCCGGCAGCCTGTTGGTTTTGGATCCCCAGTCCCGTCGCTTCTTAGCTGTTTTTGGGCTTTTGGATCAATTTCGCACCACACCCTTGGATCTGGGGGCGGTGCTCCGTTTTGATAACCGAGGGGCCGGTTTTGGCGCTACGGCTCTCGGCCAGCCTTTGCGCACGGCCCAACTGCTGCAAGACTTCACCAGCGACAAGCAACTGCTTAGGCGAGGGGTATTGCGGGCAAATCCCGGTGGGAACACCGCCTTGTATGACGCCACGGTGGAAGCCGGGCGTTTCTTAAGTGACTTTCGCCCCAATGAGACCTTCAACCGCCGCCTGGTGGTGTTTACCGACGGCATCGACAACGAGAGCACCCGCTCCATTGACCAGACCATTCGGGAGCTCACAACTCTGGCCCAAGAGCGGGGGCAGAAGCTGACCGTGTATGTAGTTGGGCTGGGCGTTGACTTAAACCTGCTGGAGCTCCAGCGACTGGCGGCGGCCACAGAAGGCACGTTTGTGCTGGCGCGGTTTGCCGAGGCTCTGGAAGCTCCCTTTGCCAATCTATTCCCTGCTGCTATTGGAGAGCACCGCCTGCAGGTGCGGGTACAAAGTAATGTTCCCCTACCTGCTGGCTCTTATCTTCTCAGCGGCGAACTGCGGGTCGAGAGAGAGGGAAGCCGTTTTGTGACATCCTTTAGCGACGCCGTTCTCACGGTGGGATC
>NZ_JANSIR010000062.1:2958-12758 GCF_047462155.1 Synechococcus sp. OH2 | reverse complement strand
CACGCCCACCAGGGCTGGTGAGGAGAACGCCCCAAGCTCACCAGTTGCCGCACTGTCAGCCCTGTCGGGATCCGCGGCTGCTGGGGCAAAAGGGCCAACTGCCGCGCCACCTGTTGCGGGCTGAGCTGGGTGTGCAGATCCCGACCGTCCAAAAGTACGCGCCCCGCCTGCGGAACCAACACTCGGCTGAGTAGCCGCAGCAGGGTCGATTTGCCTGAGCCATTGGGGCCGACAATGCTCAGCCAGTCCCCCGCCTGCAGGCTGAAGCTCACCTGCCGGATCACCTGATGCGAGCCATAGCCCCCGCTCAGCGCCTCGGCCTGCAAAATCGGCCAGCCCGCCCTCATTGCCCCGCCTCCCGCTGCCGCAGCAGCCAGCCGAAAAACGGCGCCCCCATCAACGCCGTGACGATCCCCACCGGCAGCTCTACAGCCCCCAGCCGGGCGAGGAGATCGGCGCCGCTTAACAGAGCCGCCCCCGCCAAGGCAGAAAGGGGCAACAGCCAGCGGTGATCCGATCCCACCCCCTGGCGCACCATGTGGGGCACCACCAACCCCACAAAGCCGATCAACCCCCCCACGCTGACGACTGCCGCCGCCAACAAAGCCGCCACCAAGCCGATGGTCACCCGCGTCCGCACCAACGGGATCCCCAAGCTCACCGCCATCTCTTCTCCTAGGCCCAGCAGGTTCAAAGCCCGTGCCTGCGCCCAGCCCAGCCCCAGCCCGACCAGGATATACACCCCGGCCACCCGCACCTCCGGCCAACCCCGCCCGCTCAGGCTGCCGATCAACCACGTCAGGGCCACCTGGACCCGCTCATCGGCCAGGAGCAACAGAGCAGAGCTGATCGCCCCAAAGAGGGCGCTGACAGCCACTCCCGCCAGGATCAGCCGTTCCACCGCCAGCCCGGAGCGGGTGCGCGCCAGCCCATACACCAACACCGTGGTCAGCACGCCGCCCACCCAAGCTGCCAAGGGCACCCAAGCCGTCCACTCCCCCCAGGTGAGCAGCGCTACGGCCGCCAGGCCCGCCCCCGCCGAGATGCCCAGCAGGTAGGGATCCGCCAGCCCATTGCCCAACATCCCCTGCAACAGGGCCCCCGCCATCCCCAAGGCTGCCCCTAGCAACTGGGCCAAAAGCGCCCGCGGCAGCCGCAACTGCCAGACAATGGTCTGCCGGATCGGATCCCCTTGCCCCCCCAGGGCCTGCCACAGCTCCGAAAAAGTTATGGGAACGGATCCCAAGGCGATTGAGATCCAAAGCAGCAAGAGGATGACACCCAGTAGCAAAACCATCAAGCCGACCGGCGAGCGGATCCGCCTGGCCTGCCCCCAGCGGGTCTCCGGGTCAACTCCTGATGACAGACGCTCTTGCTTGGCCAACATCGCAAACCTCTGGACTTTTAAGAGGGGGAGATCCCCAAGACAAGACAGCCCCAGCCGGCTCGCCAGCGCACCCAGACCCACCCCGGCGCAGCCCTAACCTGCCGAGCTTCTTAGCTTGTTGAGACTTAGATTCAATAAGAACGTAGCTGTCAGAATAACAGGCTTTCTTGGCTATTGCAAGTTAGTTTTAATAAGTCTTCGACCCCCTTTGAGCCAAGGGGAGATGGATCGGCACTCCCAGCCGCCTAGGCGGGCTTGTTCCCCGAAACCAAAGTCTGCCTTCACTGAGCTGCCCAAGGAGAGGGGGAAGATCATAAATGGCCGAAGCCGACTAGCTTGGGTTGGACAGAGCCGTCTTGAAGTATTGGCGCTATGACTTCTTCCGCTGCCCCTGAGCCCACTTGGGATGCCCTGCAGGTGGATCCCGCCCTGCTCACCCCCATGATGCAGCACTACGTAGAGCTAAAGCGGCAATACCCCCACGCCATCCTGCTCTACCGCCTGGGGGATTTCTACGAGATGTTTTTCCAGGACGCGCAACTGGTGTCGCGGGAGCTGGAGCTGGTGCTCACCGGGCGAGAGGCGGGGGCCATCGGGCGGGTGCCCATGTGCGGGATCCCTTACCACGCCTTTGACCGCTATGCCGCCCAGTTGGTGGCCAAAGGCTATGCCCTAGCCGTCTGCGACCAGATGGAGCCGGCGGATCAAGCCAAAGGCTTGGTGCGGCGGGAAGTGACGCGGGTGATCACCCCCGGCACGGTCATCGAGGAGGAGCTGCTGCAGGCGCGGCAAAACAACTACCTGGCGGCCATTGTCCGCCTGCGAGGCTCCAAGCAAACCGCCTGGGGCCTGGCCTATGCCGACATTTCCACCGGTGAGTTCTGGGTCTGCCAGAGTGAGGGGCAAGAGCAGCTAGAACAGGAGCTGGCCCGGCTGCAGCCGGCGGAGATCCTGCTGCCCACCGAAGAGGGGCTGGGCCTGGGCCTGATGCGGCCTGGGGATCCCCAAGCCCCCCTGGGCCTACCCGGCCAGTACGCCTATACCCTGCGCCCGGCGGAGCCCTTTGAGCTAGCGGTGGCGCGGGACAACCTACTGCAGACCTATGGCCTGCGCTCCCTGGAGGGCTTGGGCTGCGAGGGACTGCCGCTGGCCATTCGGGCGGCAGGGGGATTGCTCCACTATCTGGAAGAGACGCAAAAGAATCTGGTGCAACCCTCTCCCCAAGGGGGCCATCCGCTCCTGCGCCCGCCCCGCACCTACCAGCTCACCGACTACCTAATATTGGACGCCCAGACCCGCCGCAACCTGGAGCTGACCCAGACCATCCGCGAGGGGGCCTTTGTTGGATCCCTGCTCTGGGTCTTGGATCACAGCCGCACCGCCATGGGCGGGCGCACCCTGCGCCGCTGGCTGCTGCAGCCTTTGCGGGATCCAGAGCAAATCCGCCTTCGCCAGGACACCATCCAGGAGCTCTTGGAAAACCCCTCTCTGCGCACCCGCCTGGGATCCCTTCTAGACTCTCTGTACGACCTGGAGCGCTTGGCCAACCGCGTCGCCTCCGGCACCGCCAACCCGCGCGAGCTGGTGGCCCTGGGCTCCTCCCTGGGCAAACTGCCCCAACTGGCCGAGCTGGTGGCCGAAGCCCAAACTCCCCTCCTGCAGAGCCTACAGCAGGTGGATCCCGCTCTGGTTGACCTGGGCCGGCGCATTGAGCACACCCTCTTGCCCTCCCCGCCCCCTGTGCTTACCGAAGGGGGGCTGATCCGGCCTGGGGTGGATGCCGAGCTGGACAGGCTGCGGCAGCAGGTGGAGCAAGACCGCCAGTGGATTGCCCAGTTGGAGAAAACCGAGCGCGAGCGCACCGGCATCCCCACCCTCAAAGTCGGCTTCAACAAGGCCTTTGGCTACTACCTCAGCATCAGCCGCGCCAAGGCGCAGCAGGTGCCCAAGGAGTACATCCGCAAGCAGACGCTCACCAACGAAGAGCGCTTCATCACCCCTGAGCTTAAAGAAAAAGAGGCTCGCATCCTCACTGCCCAGACCGAGATCAACCAGCGGGAGTACGAGCTGTTTGTGCAGTTGCGCCAGGAGGCGGGATCCCAGGCTGCCGCCATCCGCCAGGTGGCCCAGACCCTGGCCGCTGTCGACGCTCTGTTTGGCCTAGCCGAGGTGGCCGTGCAGCAGGGCTACACCCGCCCGGTGATTACTGCAGATCGCCGTTTAATCATCGAGGAGGGGCGCCACCCAGTGGTGGAGAAATCTTTGCCCCAGGGCTTGTTTGTCCCCAACTCGGTGCGGCTGGGATCCCCCCACGGCCCCGATCTCATTGTCCTCACTGGCCCCAACATGTCCGGCAAGTCCACCTACTTGCGCCAGATTGGGCTAATCCAGATCCTGGCCCAGATGGGCAGCTTTGTCCCGGCGCGGCGGGCGGAGTTGGGCCTGTGCGACCGCGTGTTTACCCGCATTGGCGCCGTGGATGATCTGGCCACAGGACAGTCCACCTTCATGGTGGAGATGAACGAGACGGCCAACATCCTCAACCACGCCGGCGAGCGCTCCCTGGTGCTCTTGGACGAGATTGGCCGCGGCACCGCCACCTTCGACGGCCTCTCCATCGCCTGGGCCGTGGCCGAATACCTGGCCACCCACGTGCGCGCCCGTACCATCTTTGCCACCCACTACCACGAGCTCAACCAACTGGAGACGCTGCTGCCCAACGTGGCCAACTTCCAGGTGGTGGTCAAAGAGCTGCCGGATCGCATCATCTTTTTGCACCAGGTGCAGCCGGGGGGAGCCGACCGCTCCTATGGCATCGAGGTAGGGCGCATGGCCGGCCTGCCCCAGCCGGTCATCGAGCGGGCCAAACAGGTGCTGGCTCTGGTGGAAAAACACAGCCGCATTGGCCTGGGCCTGCGCAACCAAGGGAAAAGCCGCCCTTCTTCAAACAACCCCAAAAAACAGCCCAAGCAAGAATCCCATTCCAGCGGGATCCCCGACTGCGATGCCACAGCGGGGGATCAACTGTCCTTTTTCCCCAAAGAGCTCTAGGGCTACTCTCAACCTGGATCCCGTTCTTGCAGCCCCAAGGTAGTGGCCAGCACCTCCAGCTCCTCCCGCTGCCCCTCTACCCACAGGAGGGATCCGGGGGGCGGATCGGCCTCTTGCAACCTTAGGCGGAGCTGCTGCGGGCGGTGATTGCGCCGCCAGTAGTACCAGCCTGCCCAAGGAGAGACCAACAGCAGTGTCCAGGGCCAAACTCCCCAACCCGGCTCCAGCACCTGCAGCACCAAAGCCAGACAGGCCAGCCCCGCTCCCGCCAGCCCCGTCAAAAAAACGGCCAGTCCCACGCTAGGCCGCGCCTGACCCACAAAGGTGGCGATCCCCTCTGCATCGGCAGATTGCAAGCGATAGGCGCGCCCCTCTAGGTGCTCGCGAAGGAGGGATCCCATTTCCTCCAGGCTACGGCTGCTAGAATAGAGACGGGCTTCGAGGCGGTCTTTGCCAGAGGCTCGCAGGAAAAAGAAGAGGCCAATGGCCAGCAAGACCGTCAGCAGCAGCGTCGAAATTGTCTCTCCATGCAGGGAAAAAGAGGTTGCTACTGCCGCGCGTGCCTGGGCGAGAGAGCCAAAGTTAACGAGCGGCGCAACTGCGATCGAGGCTCTCTCTCCTGACCAGAAAGAAGGGGACTTGGCAAGAAAGTAGCTCATGAAATGCTAGTTTGCACGCCTGCTGGCCAGTTTAGACTACCGAGAGGGGTTGGCTGCCCCCCTCCAAAGAAAAACCAAGTTGCCACCTCTATCGCCTTGTAGCCCACCTGGGCAAGAATCCAAGGACAGTGCGCTTTTCAGCAAGGTCGGTGGCAGTTTAAGAGAAGGGGACTCTACGTCGGATCTAGTGACTCTCGCCTGGGAAGGGCAACTATAATTAAGTTATGATAAGAGGATTGTGCTTTACTGACTATTGTAACTTCCCCTCCCTAGGGTAGCTTCTTTATAGTAAGGGCAGAGCTCTACAACGAGGCGTGAGGAGGGCAGTGCTTATCTCACTTGAGGGATGATAGCGCAAAGCAACGCCTCAGGGAGACACTGAACCCAGAGATTTCCTCATGGTCCTGCCCTTTTGGCTGACCTGTTTGCCTGCTTCTGTCGCTATCCAACAACGCCTTACATGTCTAACTACGAACCTGAGCTCAACGATATTTTGTTCGATGGCGATCTCCTCGATCCTGCTGAGGAAGCAGAGGTAGATCTGGCCGAGAGCGAGTTTGCAGAAGAGGAGCCAGCTCGCCGCTCCACCGATCTGGTGCGCCTTTATTTGCAGGAGATCGGTCGTGTTCCCCTCCTGGGTCGCGATGAGGAGGTGGCTCTGGCCCAAAGAGTCCAAGACTACATGAAGCTCTTGGATGTGCGCCTGCGCCTGCAGAAGGAGTTGGGACGGGATCCGACCCTCGCTGAATGGGCGGCCAGAGCCAACCAGTACCCTGAGTGGGCCAACCTCACTCCCGAAAAGCTGCAGCAGATCCAGCGAATTGGCAAGCGGGCCAAGGAGCACATGATCAAAGCCAACCTGCGCCTGGTGGTGTCGGTGGCGAAAAAATACCAAAATCGCGGCCTGGAGCTGCTGGATTTGATCCAGGAGGGCACGCTGGGCCTGGAGCGAGCGGTGGAGAAGTTTGACCCCAAGAAGGGCTATCGCTTCAGCACCTATGCCTACTGGTGGATCCGGCAGGGCATCACCCGGGCTATCGCCACCCAAAGCCGTACCATCCGCCTGCCCGTTCACATCACCGAGAAACTGAACAAGATCAAGAAAGCGCAGCGCAAGCTCTCCCAAGAGAAAGGCCGCACTCCCACCATCGAAGACATTGCCTCCGAGTTGGAGATGACTCCGCCCCAAGTACGAGAGCTGTTGGTACGGGTGCCGCGCTCGGTCTCTCTGGAAACTAAGGTGGGCAAAGACAAAGACACCGAACTGGGGGATCTGCTGGAAACCGACGACATCTCCCCCGAGGAGACGATGATGCGGGAGGCCCTGCATCGCGATCTGCAGCAGTTGCTGGCGGATCTCACCAGCCGCGAGCGGGATGTGATCCGCATGCGCTTTGGCTTGGGGGATGGGCGCACCTACTCGCTGGCGGAGATTGGCCGCGCCTTGGATCTGTCGCGGGAGCGGGTACGGCAAATCGAGGCCAAAGCCCTGCAAAAGCTGCGCCAGCCGAAGCGGCGCAACCGAGTTCGGGACTACCTCGAAGCCATCAGCTAGCCGGGCCTGCCTAGGGTCTGGATGGAGATCGCTGGCTGGCAATCTTGCTCAAGCGCGTCTGGATCCGGGCTGCCAGCCAGTTCACTTCCGGGATCCGCAAATACAGGGCCCCCGCCGCAAACAAGCCGAGACCGATGCCGGCGGCTAGACTAGCCCCCAGGACAGCAGTAAGCAGCGGGGATCCCAGGATCTCGTGGGAGTGCAGTTGTGTCCACAGCCAATGGCTGAGGCCCCCGGCCAAGGTGGTGATCCCCAGCAAGGGCAGCAGGGCCTGTCCCATCTCCCGCCAAGGGATCCCCGGCAGGCGCTGGTGGAGGCGGATCCCTAGCCCAATCAGAGCCATCAGGTTAACGCCTGCCGTAGCTAGGGCAATGCCCGGTGCTCCAAAGGTGGGCAAAAACAGGAAGTCCAGCAGGGCGTTGAGGCCAATGGACAAGCCACTAATACGCAGCGGCGTAGCCCCATCCTCCAGGGCGTAAAAGATGCGCACCAGCACATCCCGCAGCAAGTAAAAACTTATCCCCAGACCATAGGCCCTCAGCAGGGCCGCCACCTCCTGGGTCACCTCCGGCGTAAAGCGCCCCCGCTGGTAGGCTATCTGGACGATGGGTTCAGCCAGGGCCACCAACAGCATCGCAAGGGGCAGGGTGAGGATGGCCGTAACCATCAGCCCTTGGCGGATGCGTTGGCGCAACTCCAACCAGCGGGATCCATCCCCTGCCAACTGGGCGTAGAGGGGCATCAGGGGCACCAGCACCATGTTGGAGAGGATCCCCAGGGGAGTTTGCACCAAAAGCTGAGCGTAGCCCAAGTTGCCAATGGTGCGATCCCCAGGCACGAAGGAGGCAAAAAAGAGATCCACGTAGACATTGATGTGGATCATGCCGGAGGAGACTACTGCCGGCAGCAGCAGCAGGCCCACCGCCCGCACCGGCGGGGATCCCCACTCAAAGCGCAGCCGCAGCCGCCCCAGCCCCAGCCGCATCTGCAGAGGCACCTGCGCCAGCCACTGGGCAATGGCGCCGATGAGCACACCCCAGGCTAGTAAAGTGGGGATCCCTGTCCACCCTAACGTGAGCAGGATCCCGATGACAGCTAGGCTGGAGATGAGGGGGCTGAGGGCGGGCAAGAGGTAGTGCTCGGCTGCATTGAGTGCCCCAAAGCCAATGCCAATCCAGCCCGAGAGCAGGGCCAGCGGCGCCATGATCCGCAGTTGCTGAGCGGCGAGGACATGCACTTCGGGGCTGGCCCCTGGGGCACTCAGGTGTACCACCCAGTCGGCTCCCCACCAGAGGCCCAAGGTCACCGCCAAAAGCAAGCAGCCCACCAGGGTAGAGATGGACTCTAGCCAGCGGGCTGGATCCTCTCTTCCCGGCTGCTGCTTTTTGAGCACGCTGACGATAGCGCTGTGGAAAGGTCCGTTGATCCCGCCCAGCAAGATCAACAAAAAACCAGGCAGGACGTAGGCTATGCTAAAGGCGCTGTACTCTGGCCCTGAGCCGTAGACTGCAGCAATTAAGGCCTGCCGGACAAACCCCATGCCCTTGCTAAGCAGCGTGGCCCCTGCCACCAGTCCTGCCACTGAGAGCAAGGAACGGGGTGGAGAAGACGCGGCGGAGCCCCCTGGGATCCCTTCCCGCCTGGCAGACTCCTCCATGTCCCTAGCTCCCCACCGCCGCTTTGGCAATGAACAACTGTCGGGATGCCCCAATCGGTTCCTTCGCAGGATTCACCCACAAGCTCACAGCTGCTACCCCCTCGCTTCGGCATAGGGCAGCACTATTATCCCGAATTCTCCGAACCTCGAGAGGGAGGGCGGGGACTTTCGTTAGTCAAGATAGAGCTCAGGCCAGCAGTTGTCGCTCCTGCTCCAGTTGCTGCAACAAATGCTCATCTCCGCGGGCCTGGGCAGAGCGGATGCGCTCCTGCAGCCGGCTCAGCAGATGCTGCCGATGGGTTTCTTTGACTAGGGTCATAAAGTCCTTGCGCAGGGAGATAACCTCGCTCGCTGCCTTCACCTCCGGATTGAGGACAAGGCCTCGATACGTCAAGACAAAAGACTGCGGCAGCGCCACAGCCGCCAATTGAGCTGGCCAGCTCCACGCCAAGCCCCGGTACTGCGCTGGCACCTCCTGCCGCTGGCAGGTTGCGGAGACAGAAGGGACAAAGGGGTGGGCAATGCCCCGGTAGGTCAGTTGCATAGGAAGACTCCCCCACATGAACTGCGGCGAAATAAAGGGGCCCCCCTGCACCGGCCTCTCAGAAGCCGTTAGACAACAGCTCCTGCTTCCTGGATGCGGCTCAGAGGGTAAAACCCAACTTTATTCTGTATCAGCTTTAACAAAATAAGCCCTTAGGTGTCAACTTTAGGTCGAGGTCGCCTTCCCAGCTCTACCTCTCCCTGCCCAGAGGGTTAGAGCAGCTCGTCGATTAGCCATAGCACCTGCTGTAGGTCAGTGCTAGCCTCTTTCCCACATCTAAGGTTTATCTCCACCAATTGCTTGAGGGCGAGCAGCTTGATGTTGGCCTCGACCGCTGCCGCTGCCATGGCTTGGGCCGCTGGCAGGTAGCCACTAGCCCCCAAATCGAGAAGGGCAGCCCGCCGCAGATGAATGTTGGGGTGATCCAACGCCGACAGTAGCGGCTGGACAAAAGTGGGATCCCCTGTCAGGCGGTAACAGGCCCGCGCTGCCGCCCATTGCAGGCGCATCGAGGGGTGCTCCAGATAGGGGCGGATCTGCCCCAGGGCGGCAGCCACCTGCAGATGTCCAAGAGCCTCAATCAAAGCCTCCAAGGCGGCAGGCGCTTCTGTCTGCAAACCTTGCTCTACCCAGCGCAGCCCTTCGAGCAAAGCGGCTCCCAGCTCTCCAGCTTGCCTGGGATCCTGGTCAAGGTTATTGGCCAGGGCAATCTCCACCAGCGCCTGGGCGGCTGCCGCCACCACTTGGCCATCGGAGCAGCGCAAAGCCTCTTTCAGGGCCGGGATCCCAGCAGGGGAGGCCACCTTACCCAGGGCACGGGCGGCGTTGCGCCGCAGCGGATATCCCCCCTGCGTGGTGCGATCCGTCTCATCGGCCAAGGCTTCGATCAGGGCCGGGATCCCTTCCACAACCCGCATGCGCCCCAGCCACCACGCCGCATAGTAGCG
>NZ_JANSIR010000062.1:0-2764 GCF_047462155.1 Synechococcus sp. OH2 | reverse complement strand
AGCCGTGGTCATAGCATCAACAGGCCAGAGCGCCTCCAGAGGCCTCAAGCGCTGCGGACGCTGACGATCTTGGCGCCCGACTTGAGCAGCCGCTGCATCGTCGCCGAGAGCTGATCGGCAGAAACGAAGATCTGCTGGTTGGATTTGCGCACCCGGCTGGAGGTGGCCAGGGCCGAGGGCGGGTTAAGCAGCCGCGTCACCTCAATACAGAACATGCGGTCGGACTGGCCCGTTGGCGGCCCCAAGTGTTTGGTAATGGGGCTGGGGGGCAGCAGCCCCCGCACCCCGATGCGGCGGATGGCCGGAGTAAAGCCGGTGGCCAGGGGCATCATCAAGCGCGGCCTGCGCCCCTGGGAACGGTCGTTGTTGGCGTAGCCTCCGTAGAGGGCAAAGAGGTTGGTGAAGTCGCGGGTGGTATGAGCCTTGCGGTATTCAAACCCGCGCGGATAGGGGACGATGTTGTCGCCAAACGCTTCCAGGTATTCTGGGCTATCGATATAGGAGTCGATCTCCGCGCTGTGGCCCCCCGTGTGGTAAATGTCCAGGTGTCGGGCAATATCCTTGGGGCTGGTGGGAGCCCGCCCCAGCAGGTGCTTGAAGTTGAGCTCGATGGCGCGGGTCTGGGAGTTAGGGTACAAAAACCGCCTCTTATAGGCTTCGGACTTGGCGATTAAGCGCACAAACTCCCGCACCGTCAGGCTACCTTGGCGTAGCAACGATTCTGCACTGGCCAGCTCCTTCCTGTCTGCCCCAAACAGGTGATCGTTGCCCAGCACCTGGCGATAGATGGCCCGCAGGATCGCATTGAGCTGATCCTGGCTGGCATTAGGGCGCAATTCCAAGGGAGTCGTCTCTGTAATGCCCCGGATCCCCATTCGGCTTGCCGCTGTGATTCCACTCATGCTAATTCCTCATGATGAAACTGGCTGGATTAACTTTGAAAAAAGCTTGAAAAGGCTGCTTTGGCTCACCTCTCAACTCAACAACCCTCAGCAGCACAAATATGGGGTTGAAGCAAGAGCAACAGTGGCGCTTTCCCCTCTGGGAGAGAGATCCTTAGACCCAACCGGCCAAAGGGATCCCTTTCTCGCCACCGTTGCCCCTGATAACCTTTTTTCGCCATCCCCCTCAAGCGCCGGGCTGGCCACCTTTTTGGGGGATCCCAAGCTGCAGAACCTAGCTGAGCGCGTTGATGGCGTAGTCGATGTAGGTGTTGGCTTCGGTGGCCGCTTGCCCTGTCAGGCCATGGTTGGCTTTGATGTAGCGTAGCGCTTCGATAAACCAACTGGGGGAGAGTTCAAAAGCGGCGTTGATCTCGCGGATCCCGGCCAACTGGTACTCATCCAGCGGGCCAGTGCCACCGGCTACCAAGCAGTAGGTGATGTAGCGCAGGTAGTGGCGCACGTCACGGGCGCACTTGTCTTTGCCCGCTTGGGTGTGGCATTGTCCGCCGGGCTGAGTGGTATAGGGGAACTTGGCATAGACGGCCTCGGTGGCGCCGCGCACCAGCTCTTCGGCACGGCTGCTCAGGACTCGGGCAGCTTCCATGCTGGCGGCAGCCCGCTGAAAACGGCCGTTGATGGCCTGCAACTCGCTGTTGCTCAGATAGCGCCCCTGGCTATCGGCGGTGGCAATTGCATCGACAATAGGGGTTTGCATGATTCAAAACGCTCCTTTACTTAAGCTCAACGCAAAAATCAGGGCAACCAACACTGCAAAAGAGGCTCAGTTGCAAAATGACTGCAAAAAAGGTCGTTTTTTCAGGGATCCCAGGCCAACCCGAGTTGAACTCCGCGGCGGCCTTCACCAGAGGATCCGGGTGTTTCAGATGAAGCAATGGAGATTCCGGCCTATCAGACCACCGCAGCAGCAGCGCGATCGAAGTAAGACTCGATTTCGGCAATCAAAGCGCTGCAATCACCCCGGGTGATGCCGTTGGGATCGTTCACCACCGCCACCGCAGCTTTTTTCATTTTTTGAATGCCGTTGGCCACAGAGCTACCAGGGGTGCCCAGCGCCTGATAGGTTTCCCGCAAGCCGTTCAAGCAGCGCTCGTCCAGCACGCTGGGGTCAGCGGCTGCCACAGCATAGGTGATGTAGCGGAGAATGATATCCATATCCCGCATACAGGCGGCCACATTGCGGCTGGGGTAGGCAGGGCCGCCGGGAGCGTTCAAATTGGGCTCCTCGGCAAACAACTGACGGATGGCATCGGTCACGATTTTAGAAGCGTTGCTGGTGAGGCGGTTCACGGCATCCAAGCGCTTGTTCCCCTCGGCAATCACCTGCTGCAGAGCCGCAAACTCGTTTTCTCCCAAGAAAGCACCTTTGGAGTCAGCTTGCGCAACAACTTTGCCAAATACATCGTTCATGGCTTTAAATCTCCTAGCGAAAGCAAAAGAGGTTATGAATCAGCACTCCCTGCTGCGGAAGTGAGAGCTCCCGCCAGCCAGGAAGGCAGCAATGCCCCGATCCCCGATGCCGACCGGCGCTGTTGGCACAGCTCTTTGTCCCAACAGACCTGCCGACGGGATCAAAGCCCGTAGAAACAAGATGGGCAAGCTAATCCCCGACCCACCTCCAGTCAAACGGCTCCACAGGCGAAGCCGCTTGCCAACACATGCTGAGGGATCCCGCTTGTAAAGATCCTCCCCTGCTGACAACCTGAACTGGACAGATGAGGAAAAGCTGGCTCGCCTTGTTTCCAGTCTTTTTCTATCGCGAGGACGGGAAGCGATTGAATCAAAAAATGTAAAGGGGCTTT
>NZ_JANSIR010000061.1:11631-14206 GCF_047462155.1 Synechococcus sp. OH2 | reverse complement strand
TTTGGGTCTGGTCAAACCGTACATCTTCAAAAATAAAGAACTCTGCTTCGGGCCCGAAGTAAGCCGTATCGGCAATCCCTGTCGATTGCAGATAGGCCACAGCCCGTGCTGCCAGGCTCCGCGGACAACGGCTGTAGGGCTGGCCGGTGCGCGGCTCAATAATGTTACAGATAAGGCTGAGGGTGGGCACTTGCAAGAACGGGTCGATCCAGGCCGTCTTGGGATCCGGCACCATGTACATGTCCGACTCATTGATGGATTTCCAGCCCCGAATGCTTGAACCATCAAAGGGTAGCCCTTCGCTGAAAACTTGTTCCGTAAGCATCGAAGGGTGGAAGGAAACGTGCTGCCAAGTGCCGAAGATATCCACAAACTTGAGATCCACCATCTGGACATTGTTGTCCTGGATCATCTGAAGCACTTCTTGGGGCGTGGATGCCATTACTCTCTCCTGATTGGGTTGCAATTGAGACTGGGGTAATCCTAAGGTAGACGGGATCCCAGCAGCGGATCCCCGCGCTTCGACTTGAGTGGGCCAAAAGCGCTCACCCATCCTAGAAAGGCCGATATCAGCATTTTGTAGCTTCTGATACGAAATTGCCCTGGCTTTGGCCTTCTGCTCAACGGCTTGGCCATTGCGCCCCTCAGCCAAGCGTTTTTGCCCTGTTGTCCTCTGGACAAAGACAAGTCGGAGAAGCCAAACCCTGTCCCCCTAGCTAGAGGAAAGCGAAAATGAGACTAGCGAGCTCGAGCCTCGCGCAGAGTACCGGCTTGTGTTAGGCTAAAACGTAGTCGTTATGAGTTTGGTTTAGTTTTCAGCAACAGCAAGGAGCGACATCGAATGACAGAGCAAAGTCGGGTTGAGAATGTGGTGATTATTGGTTCTGGCCCTGCCGGGTTCACGGCGGCCATTTACGCTGGGCGGGCCAACCTGAAGCCAGTTGTGTTTGAGGGGTTTCAGGTGGGCGGGATCCCGGGTGGGCAACTGATGACCACCACCGAGGTGGAAAACTTTCCGGGCTTTCCCGAGGGCATCAGCGGCCCCCAACTGATGAAAAACATGCGCGCTCAAGCGCAGCGGTGGGGGGCAGAGCTCTACCCCGAGGATGTCACCTTTGTGGATCTCAGCCAGCGGCCTTTTGTCGTCCGCTCTGATGAGCGAGAAGTGCGCACCCACAGCCTAATCATCGCCACCGGGGCCACGGCCAAGCGCCTACACCTGCCCGGAGAGGAGATCTACTGGAACCGCGGCATGTCCGCCTGCGCCGTCTGCGATGGGGCCATGCCCATATTCAGGGGAGTGGAGCTGGTGGTCATTGGCGGTGGCGATACCGCCTGTGAGGAAGCTACCTATTTGACCAAGTTTGGATCCCATGTCCACATGCTGGTGCGCAGTGGCAAGATGCGGGCCAGCAAGGCCATGCAAGACCGGGTGCTCAACCACCCCAAGATTACGGTGCACTGGCACACCGAGGCGGTGGAAGTCCTGGGCGACGGCCAGCGCCTGACCGGGGTGAAGGTGCGCAACAACCAGACAGGGGAGATCCGGGAGATGGCGGTGGGTGGCTTGTTCTACGCCATCGGCCATAAACCCAACACCGACCTGTTCAAAGGACAACTGGAACTGGATGAAGTGGGCTATATTGTCACCCGCCCCGGATCGGTAGCCACCAGCGTGGAGGGGGTGTTTGCCGCCGGGGATGTGCAGGATCACGAGTTTCGCCAGGCCATCACCGCTGCCGGCACCGGCTGTATGGCGGCCATGTTGGCAGAGCGCTGGCTCTCAGAACACGGCTTAGCCCAAGAGTATCACGTCGTCCCTCAGAGCCATCCTGAGCCCAGCCCTGCCACGGCTCCTCCCGAGGCGGAGTCGCCGGGGGAAGCTGCGGTGGCGGAAGCCAGCTTTGCGGAGAACGGCCACGAGGATCTGGACTTCAGTAAGACCTGCCATGAAGGGAGCTATGCCCTGCGGCGGCTCTACCACGAAAGCAATCGCCTGCTGATGGTCAAGTACACCGCTCCCACCTGTGCCCCTTGTCATGCCCTCAGGCCAATCCTGAACAAGGTCATCGAAGAGTTTGCCGACAAGCTGCACGTGGTGGAGATCGACATCGAGAAGGATCCGGAGATTGCTGAAGCCGGCGGGGTCACCTGCACGCCGACGGTGCAGTTTTTTAAAAACAAGGAGCTGGTGGCGCAGGTGGTGGGCGTTAAGCCCAAGTCCCACTATCGGGAGGTGATCCAGGCCAATTTGTCTGAAGCAAGATCAGCTTGAGGTAGTCCCCCTCACCCCCAGCCCCTCTCCCTTGGGGACGCCCAAGCGCTACGCGCCGCTCACGCGACCACCCCCAGCCCCTCTCCCTTGGGAAGAGGGGAGCTAGGTGTTGTGGTAGGCGGCCTGCAGGGCGGCCAAAGAGACCGACAACAGGGGATCCCCTTCTGCAGTTGTCAAGAGCAAAGGATCGGCAGGGGATCCCACTTGTCCCAGCAGTTGCCACTGGCCGGGGAGCTGTGACTCTAAGTAGGCTTCCCAAGGAGAGCGCTGGGCTGGATTGACAGAAACGAGGATGCGGCT
>NZ_JANSIR010000061.1:7857-11512 GCF_047462155.1 Synechococcus sp. OH2 | reverse complement strand
GATCCCTCGCCAAACAGGGCCTGATCCCAGCGCAGGGATCCGGGAGCCAGAGAGACACTGGCACCGCGGCCCCCGCTGAGGCAGGCTTCCGCCAGAGCCACGGCCAGTCCTCCCTCGCTACAGTCGTGGGCGGAGCGCACCCACCCCTGCCGGATGCCGTGGCGGCAGGCGGCTTGCACGCGCTTTTCCAGTTCCAGATCCACGGGGGCAGGCCGACCCGTGACCTTGTGGTAGATTGCCGCCAAATACTCGCTGCCGCCCAGACTGGTAACAGCCTGGGCTCCCAAGAGGTAGACGAGATCCCCTTCCTGCTGCCACCCCTGGCCACAGACCAACTTCAAGTCCGGAAGGAGACCGACCATGCCGATAACGGGGGTAGGGTAGATGGCCTGGGATCCCTTCTCGTTGTAGAGGGAAACGTTCCCCCCTGTTACCGGTGTCCCTAGGGCACGGCAGGCCTCCCCAATCCCCCGACAGGCCAGGGCCAACTGCCAGTACACCACCGGGTTTTCCGGGTTGCCGAAGTTGAGGTTGTCGGTTACAGCCAAGGGCTCCGCCCCCACGCAGGAGAGGTTGCGGGCGGCTTCGGCCACCGCGGCTTTGGCCCCCTCGTAGGGATCCAAATATACCCAGCGGCCATTGCCATCTAGGGTGGCAGCAATGGCCTTGCGGGCAGCCTGCAGGGGTGGCACCTCGCCCACGCCAAACTTTTGCGAGCGGATGCGGATAACCGCTGCATCTCCCTGCCCCGGCCAAAGGACAGTGTTGTTTTGCACCTGGTGGTCATATTGGCGATAGATCCAGGCTTTGCTGGCCAGGGTGGGGCGGGCCAAAAGCCGCAGCAGCACCTCTTGCCACGTCAGGGTTGCCTGATCGAGGTGGATCCCTTCGCGAGTGCAGGGGGGTAGGGTGGCGGGATCCCACTGCCACGCTGCCTGGACGTACTCCGGTGGCTCTGGCAACAGCGGGCGGACGTAGACGGGGGTCTCTTCGGCCAAGGCCCGCGCCGGCACTTGCACCACGCAGGTTCCGCGGTGCCAGATCTCCACCAGCGGCTCGGCAATGACTTCTCCGGCCACGCTAGCCTGCAGGCCCCAGCGGTGGAAGATCTCCATCACCTCCGCTTCGCGACCTTTTTGCACCACCAGCAGCATCCGCTCCTGGGACTCCGAAAGCAGGTACTCCCAGGCGGCCATGCCGCTTTCCCGCGCCGGCACCCGGTCGAGATCAAAGCGGATCCCTACGCCTCCTTTGGCGGCCATCTCCGCCGTGGAGCAGGTGATCCCGGCCGCCCCCATGTCCTGGGCGGCCACCACAGCTCCTGTGGCAAAGGCCTCCAGGCAAGCCTCGATGAGACATTTGCCCAGAAAGGGATCCCCCACCTGCACCGCCGGCCGATCCTGCTGGGAGTCCTCCTTGAGCTCGGCGCTGGCAAAGCTGGCCCCGCGGATCCCGTCCCGCCCCGTGGGGGCGCCCACGTACAAGACCGGATTCCCCCCCCCCCGAGCTGCCGATTTCACCACCGCCGGCGTCTCCAGCAGCCCCAGAGCCATGACGTTGACCAGGGGGTTGCCACTGTAGCAGGGATCCACTGCCACTTCCCCCCCCACCGTGGGCACCCCCACGCAGTTGCCGTAGTGGGCGATCCCCTCCACCACCCTGGCCATGAGGCGGCGGTTGCGGGGATCCGTCAGCGGCCCAAAGCGCAGGGAGTTGAGCAGGGCAATGGGACGGGCGCCCAGGGTAAAGATATCACGCAGGATGCCTCCCACGCCGGTGGCCGCTCCCTGGAAGGGCTCAACCGCTGAAGGATGGTTGTGGGATTCAATCTTAAAGGCCAGCCAGTCCCCATCCCCCAAATCCACGACGCCGGCATTTTCCCCCGGCCCCACCACCACCCGCTCGCCTGTGGTGGGAAAGTTTTTCAACAGAGGGCGAGAGTTCTTGTAGCAGCAGTGCTCCGACCACATCACCCCAAACATGCCCAGCTCGGTGGGGTTGGGATCCCGGCCCAGTTGCTGCTGGATCTGGTGATATTCCTGGGGGGAGAGGCCGTGGAGCTTCAGCTCTTCAGGGGTAGGGGGCATAGGCACCAAGGTTAAGTCAACAGGGCGGGCCCCAAAAGACGGGCCTGGCGTTCTTCCAGTATGCGACGCAGGCGGGGCCACTGCTGCAGCTGTGGGTCTTGGACAATGAGCTGCTCTGCTGCCTGGCGGGCCAACTGCAGCACCTCTTGGTCATCCATGAGGCTGGCCAGAGCAAAATCGGGCAGTCCCGACTGGCGGGTGCCCATCACCTCCCCAGGGCCGCGGAAGCGCAGATCCATCTCGGCAATGAAAAAGCCATCGTGGGACTGCTCCAGGACTTTTAGCCGGCGCAGGGCCTCTTCGCTTTGGGATCCCGTCATTAAAATGCAGTAGGCCTGGTCGGATCCCCGCCCCACCCGCCCCCGCAGTTGGTGGAGCTGGGAGAGGCCAAAGCGCTCGGCATGCTCCACCAGCATCACCGAGGCGTTGGGCACATCCACCCCCACTTCCACCACTGTGGTGGAGACGAGGATATCCAGCTCCCGCCGGCGGAAAGCTTCTATGACGGCGTCCTTCTCGCTGCTGGTCAGACGCCCGTGCAGCAGGCCCACCCGGAACTGGGGGAAGACCTTCTCCTGCAGGCGCTGGTGTTCCTCAATGGCGGACTTGAGATCCAGCTTCTCGGACTCTTCAATCAAAGGCAGCACTACGTAGGCCTGCCGCCCCTGGGCAATCTCCCGCTCCATCAGCCGCACCACCTGCAGGCGATCCCCCGGTCGAGCCACCACCGTGTGCACCGGCTTGCGCCCCGGGGGCAACTCGTCAATTTGGGTAACATCCAGATCCCCGTGCAGGGCCAGGGTAAGGGTGCGGGGGATGGGGGTGGCCGTCATGGTCAGGACATCGGGGTGATCCCCTTTCTGCTGCAGGGCAGCCCGCTGTTCGACGCCAAAGCGGTGCTGCTCGTCGATAACCACCAAGCCCAGGTTGCGAAACTGCACCGCCGGCTGGATGAGGGCATGGGTGCCAACCACTAGGGGCAGCTCCCCGGTCTGCAACTGCCGCAGGATCTCGCGCCGCTTGGCGGGGGGTGTGGAGCCGGTCAAGAGTTCCACAGGCACTTGCAGTTGGCTGAGCCACTCCACCAGCTTGCGGTAGTGCTGCTCGGCCAAGACCTCCGTGGGAGCCATGAGGGCCGTCTGCCAGCCCGACTGGATGGCCGCCAGCAAAGCCGCCACCGCCACCACAGTTTTGCCGGATCCCACATCCCCCTGCAGCAGGCGGTTCATGGGCAAGGGATCCCGCAGATCCGCCAGGATCTCGTCGATGGCCCGCTGCTGGGCAGCGGTCAGCTGGAAGGGCAGGATTTGGTAGAAGCGGTCCAAGAGCTCTCCTCTAGCTGGCTGGTAGCGGGGGACAGCCTGGGCCTGGGCGCGGTAGCGCTGCCGCCGCTGCAAGAGGCTAAGTTGCAGGTAGAAAAACTCGTCGAACACCAGCCGCCGCCGGGCCTGGGCCAGCAGCTCTTGCGTCTTGGGAAAGTGGATCTGCTGCAGGGCAAGGGGCAAGTCCAACAGCTGCAACTGCCGCTTCAGGGGCTCCGGCAAGGGATCCTCCACCAAGGCAGCTGC
>NZ_JANSIR010000061.1:3918-7721 GCF_047462155.1 Synechococcus sp. OH2 | reverse complement strand
GGGGATCCCTTCTGAGAGGGGGTAAACGGGTAGGATCTTGCCCAACCTCTCCAGATCCTCGCCCTCTCCCCCCAGCACCTCCAGTTGCGGGTTCTCCAGTGTCAAGCCCAAGCGGCCCTTTTTCACCAGACCGCTGGCCGCCACCACTGCCCCCTTGGGGTATTGCCGCTCCAGGGCTGCCTGCCAACTGCGCTGGGCAAATTGCCGCCCGCTGTAGAAGCGGCTGAGGGTGACTACGCCGCTTTTGTCGGCAAGCTTGAGGTTGAAGATGGTCAGCAAGGGGTTTTTGGGGCTGGTAAAGCAACTGCAGCTTTTCACCGTCCCCACCAGGGTAACCGTCTCCCCCACCTTGGCCTGGCGGATGAGCACGCGGCGGGAATAGTCCAGGTGATCCCGTGGGAAGTAGTAGAGGGCATCGCGCACAGTGTGCAGGCCCAGTTGCGCCAGTTTCTCCGCCGACTTGGGGCCAATGCCCTTGAGAAATTGCAGCGGCTGCTCCAAGCTAAGGCCCTTGGGCAGGGGCAAGGCAGGGCTGGGTGGGGCAGAGTGGGCTTGTTCTTGCTGGCGCCGCAGCCGCTCCAGCCAGCGGCGGGTTTCCGCCACCAGGTGCTGCCGCTCCGCCAGCTCTAGCTGGGGGTAGAGGCGATAGCGGGATCCCAGTTCTTTCCACCGCCGTCGCGCTTCCCCATCCAGGATCCAGCCAGCGGGGGGATCCTGGCCAAACACACTCTGCAAAAATTGGGAGAAGGTCTGCTCTCGCCCCCGCAGGTCGGTAAACCCCACCTCCGCTTCCAGAGAAAGGGCGCGCTGAACCCGCTGTAGATCCACCTGGCTCAAGTTGCTTCTGGGTTGGCTGCCGGTAGTATCCTTTATCCAACTTTAGCCAATGGCAAAGCGTCCCAGGCGCAGCCCCTGGGCCTCAACTCAAAAGGGCCTGCTCTATAGGACAGGCCCCCGGATCCAGAGCAACCTTATTCTTCCAGATGCAAACTAGCTGCGGGCCAGGGCGGATCCCAGCAGCACGGCCATCACTGCTGGCACCAGGGCAATGGCCAGGATGGTGAAAACTTGCGCGTCGGTCATAGCCAACTCCTAAAACCCAGTGCTGTAAACCTGCCCCTCACTTTACCCCGGCTGGTGACCAGACCTGGGGCCCAAAAACATTCTTTACAAAGCGGCCTTTGGTTCTGCGCTTAGCCGCTGCGGGATCCCCTGGCCTCAATTGTGTTACGATGTTGCTTCGCAACGCTGTTGCGACCGCAGGGTAATTCTTGCCTTTTTTTCTTTGCAACGTTTGCTCTTGGCGTCACCATGGTAGCCGCCCCGCACAGCCTAACCACTCCCCGGGACAACCTGGCCATTTTGGCCGAAACGGATCCCATCGTCTACCGCCTCATCCAGCAAGAACTCAACCGCCAGCGGGATCACCTGGAGATGATTGCCAGCGAGAACTTCACCTCGCCGGCTGTCCTGGCGGCGCAGGGCTCGGTGCTTACCAACAAGTATGCGGAGGGTCTACCCGGCAAGCGCTACTACGGCGGCTGCGAATTTATCGACGAGATCGAACAACTGGCCATCGACCGCGCCAAGCAACTGTTTGGGGCGGCCCACGCCAATGTCCAGCCCCACTCCGGTGCCCAGGCCAATTTCGCAGTTTTCTTGGCTCTGCTGCAGCCAGGAGACACGATCATGGGCATGGATCTGGCCCACGGCGGCCACCTCACCCATGGCTCGCCAGTCAATGTCTCTGGCAAGTGGTTCCGCGTGGTGCACTATGGCGTGGATCCGCAGACGGAGCGGATTGATTTTGACCAGGTGCGGGATCTGGCCCTGCAGCACCGGCCTAAGCTGATTATCTGCGGCTACTCCGCCTACCCACGGACAATTGATTTTGCTGCCTTCCGCGCCATTGCCGATGAGGTGGGGGCCTATCTGATGGCAGACATTGCCCACATCGCTGGCCTGGTGGCCACTGGGCACCACCCCAACCCCGTACCCCTCTGCGATGTGGTAACCACCACCACCCACAAGACGCTGCGGGGGCCGCGCGGCGGGCTGATTCTCACCCGCGACCCGGAATTGGGCAAAAAGCTGGACAAGGCGGTGTTCCCCGGCAGCCAAGGGGGGCCTTTGGAGCATGTCATTGCCGGCAAAGCAGTGGCCTTTGGAGAAGCCCTGCAGCCCAGCTTTGCCCAGTACTCAGCCCAGGTCATTGCCAATGCCCAGGCCCTGGCGGCAACGCTGCAACGACGGGGCATCCGGCTGGTTTCGGGGGGCACCGACAACCACCTGATGTTACTGGATCTGCGCTCGGTCTCGGCAGTGCTGGAGAAAAACGGGGCTGCCGATCCGGTGATGACGGGCAAGCGGGCGGATCGCCTGATGGAGGAGATCCACATTACCGCCAACAAAAACACCATCCCCTTTGACCCGCAGCCGCCCTTTGTGGCCAGCGGCCTGCGCCTGGGATCCCCGGCCCTGACCACCCGCGGCCTGGGCGCGGCAGAATTTGAGGAAATTGGGGAAATTATTGCCGATTGCCTGTTTCAACCGGGGGATCTGGCTGTGCTCGAAGACTGTCGCCGGCGAGTGGCCGAGCTTTGCCGCCGTTTTCCGCTCTACCCCCACTTGGGATAACCCCCCTCCCCGCTACGGCTTGCCATGCCTTACTTGGTTGCCTTTTTGGCTGCTGCCTGTGTGGTTCTCTGGGCAACCCCGGTGGTGAAGGCGGTCGGGATCCGCAGCGGCCAGTTGGATTTTCCCGATGAGCGCAAGATCCACCGGCAGCCGATGGTGCGCCTAGGGGGGGTCTCTATCTTTTTTGGCAACCTGGTGGCACTACTCTTGCTCTGGGGAGCCGGAGCCTTCGCCGGCTTGCGCACCGAGCAGGAGTACGAGATCTGGGGGGTAACCATTGGCGGCGTTTTGTTTTTTTTGATTGGCCTGGCCGACGATCTGTTTCAGTTGTCGCCCTTTTCCCGCCTGGCGATGCAGTTTGGGGTGGCTGCCGCCGCCTGGGGAGTAGGGGTGCGCATTGAGTTCATCAACCTACCGCGCCTTGGCCTCTGGCCCTTCCCGGTGTGGTTGAGCCTGCTGGTTACCCTGCTGTGGCTGGTGGGGATGGCCAACGCCATCAACTTCATGGACGGCCTGGATGGGCTGGCGGCAGGCGTGTCGGGGATCGCAGCAGTCGTGATGCTGATGGTAACGCTGCTGCTGGATCGGCCGGCGGCGGCCATGCTGGCGGCAGCCTTGGCAGGGGCCTGTCTGGGCTTTTTGCGCTACAACTTCAACCCGGCTCAGATCTTCATGGGAGATGGGGGAGCCTACTTTTTGGGCTTTACCCTAGCTGGGATCGGGGTCATTGGGGTGGCCAAGGGGGTGACCACGCTGGCGGTAGCCCTGCCGTTTTTTATCCTGGCCGTGCCGATCCTGGATATGTCTACCGTCATCCTCAAGCGGCTGGCCAGGGGCAGGTCCCCCTTTCATCCCGACAAGGGCCACTTGCACCATCGCCTGCTCAAAGCCGGCCTGTCGCAGCGGCATTCAGTGCTCTTGATCTACGCCATGACCCTCTGGGGGGGATCCCTGGCCTTGGCCTTGGCCGGCCTGCCGGCAGGGGGCACCTACCTGGGCGGCGCCTCGCTGCTGTTGGCGGGGGTGAGCTGGGGGGCCTGGCAACGCCAGCGTCAGCGGCAACGGTCTTTGGCTGCTGAAGATACCGAGGTTCAAGCAGCAGATTCAGTTAACTCAAAAAAGGATTAAGCCTGGGTTGTTCCCAGCCGCCCGCCTGCCTAGACTGG
>NZ_JANSIR010000061.1:3241-3804 GCF_047462155.1 Synechococcus sp. OH2 | reverse complement strand
CTCCTCTGCCGCCTTGATGATGCGTCCTACACCGGAGCTGGCGGCACTTTTGCGCCGCACTGCTGATCGCCTACAGGCCCAGCACTGGGGCTTTTGGGATCGCGAGTACTGCTGGCGGGATAGTACCCGCTGCAATTGCGGCCTGCTGGTGCAGGAAGCCCTGGGCTGGAATCAGCAGCAGCTTAGCCTGCGCATCCACCGCGGCACCTGGCGCTCCATTGCCCAAACGGCCTACCGCACTGCTGCCCTTGTCCTGAGGGATCCCTGGGAAGCCCAGTGTGAGACCACGGGCCTGCGGCTGGGATATGTGTTCGAAAAAATGGCAGAGCTGGGGTTTGACCAGCCAGAGGACTTTGCCGCCCTGGAAGAGCTGAGCGATCCCGTCATCCGGGCCCGCCTAGCCGCAAAAGGAGTGGAGCCGCTGCGGCAGGATCACGCCCTCCATGTGGCCCTCTACATGCGGGAGCTGGCCGACTGGATTGAGGAACAACTGCAGGCGCAAGCTCAGCTCAGCCACCTGACTCAACCGCTGCCCAAAGCCAAAGCACCAGAGGTGACCGTCC
>NZ_JANSIR010000061.1:898-3231 GCF_047462155.1 Synechococcus sp. OH2 | reverse complement strand
GTCAGCCGCTGCGCCAGCGGTGAGGTTGCCTAC
The DNA here is from genome assembly GCF_047462155.1 of Synechococcus sp. OH2. Lineage (NCBI taxonomy): Bacteria > Bacillati > Cyanobacteriota > Cyanophyceae > Synechococcales > Synechococcaceae > Synechococcus > Synechococcus sp. OH2. The sequence goes on along the minus strand of NZ_JANSIR010000061.1, from coordinate 3,198 downwards.
AAAGCGCTCTGGTGCCCTCACCCCCAGCCCCTCTCCCAAAGGGAGAGGGGAGATGGGAAGCATAGCAAGGCCGTCGCCCTGCTATCTGCAGCCCAAGATGAGGGGTGTGGAACCGCGTATCCAGACCTGACTTCCTGCCCACAGGGATCCAGAAGAATTTCCTCGTTCTGTTTGGGAGTTCAGTTGGATTCGTCCACCATCACCACATGGGTGGGGATCTCAGGGGGCAGGAGCTTGCGGCCCGACAAGAAAGCCAGCTCGATCAAGAAGGCAAACCCCCCCACCTCAGCCCCGCTCTGGGCCACCAATTGGGCGGTGGCAGCGGCGGTGCCCCCGGTGGCGATGACATCATCTACGATCACCACTCGGTTGCCGGGGCGCAGGGCGTGGGCATGAAGTTGCAACTGGTCTTGGCCGTATTCCAGGCTGTAGATTTGGCTGAGCACCGGCGGCGGCAACTTGCCCGGCTTGCGAACCGGGACAAATCCCAAACCCAAACGCTGAGCCAAAGCAGCCCCCAAAATAAACCCCCGCGACTCAATGCCCACCACATAGTCCAGGGATCCCATGGCAGCGGTGCCGGCGGCCAATTGTTCAATAGCAGCCCGGAAGCCCGCCGGATCCCGCAAGAGGGGGGTTATGTCGCGAAAGAGGATCCCGGGTTTGGGAAAATCAGGCACCAAGCGGATGAAGGCGCGCAAATCCATCCTGTTTTCCTCGTTGGCCAGTGGCTTGCCGAAAGGGCGCTCCAAGCAACCCATCATACCTGCTTAGCTTAAGGGCAGATGGGATCCCTTTTTGTCCGTTCGGCACCGGGGAAGATTTTTTATAATTGGCAGGGCTAGGAGCCGCGGCTCACCTGGTCTTTCTGTTCCTGACTCTGGAGACTTCTCATGCGCTATTACATGGCCATTGACTCCAATCCGCTGGCAAGTTTGCCGCTGGTTCTGTTTGGGGTGGGCAGTGAGTCGGCTTACGTCGATCTGCTGCAGGACAAGTTGATTGTCCGGGCGGGCAACCTGTTCAACGAAACCTTCTCCCTGAGCGAGTTGGGACAAGGGGAGCGCTTCTCTTGGCCCTGGTTCTACGGCCTGGGCGTGCGCACCGATTTCCAGGGGCTGGTGGGCGCGGTAACCAGCACTCAGGGGGTAATTGCCATCCCGCTGCTGCAGGAAAAGACCCTCTTCATCCCCCTGCTGGGGCCCCTGGGGCTGCAAGTATCCTGCAAAAAGTTGGTTTTCAGCCTCAAGGATCCAGACACGTTCCTGGCTAACTTCAATCAGGGTCGCCCCGAGGTGAACGGCGGGCCCAAGAATGTGGTGATCGAGTAGCCGTCTGGCCGGCTACTTTGACGAGACCAGCACTTCGGTAACAGAACCGCGCTCGCGGCCCTGGCAGTTGATGGCGCGGCTGACCGCAATGGTGGGAATGAGATAGCCGCTCCGGGGGACTTGTACAACGCTAAACAGAAACGAACCCCTGTGAGGAGCCCGTCCCGCTTACGCGAGCGGTTTTCTTCAGCAAAACCCTGACTAGCGGCAGCCCGGGGCTCCCCCTACCAGGGGTGACGCGGCCATTCCGCCGATGCCAACGGTCGGCCGGTAGCCCTCCTCTAGTCTTGCTCCTCTTCTACCAGCTCTTCCAGCACCTCGATCCAACGCTCCAGCTCCTCCAACCCCTGCAACACTGCCTCTGGGTCGCTCAGCTCCACCTGGAGCATCTGGGCCGATTCTTCCCAGGTCAGGGATCCGGGCGGGCTGGCCAGCCAATTCAGGTAACGGGGCAAGAAGGTGCGGGGAGACAGATGATACTGGCGGTGGCAGGCCAGGGCAACCAGTCTGGCCAGGCTGGCCTGATGGCTGCTAAAAGGGCGGAGAAACAGCTCCGGCATCCCCACCCAGCGGAACTGGTCTTCCGGCAGCAGCTCCACCGCATCGCCACATAGCTCTTGGCACAGCTTCAGCCACTCTTCGCTGACCCAGTAGGTAGGGCTGGCCTCAGAGGGCGCCAGCAGAGGGGTGTCGCCCCCTGGGATCCCCGAGCGGTAGAGAAGCAGCTCCAGCCGCGCAATCAAGCTCTGGTAAAACACAGCCTGCAGCTGTGCCTCTAGGTGGTAAATCAACAGGGCTTGGGCCAACTGGAGGCTGCTGGAGAGAAAGGTCTCCGGCCCGCTGACGCCATTATTGCGGAAACGGAGAGGCACCCCCCCTGGTGTGCCTCGCGCCGTCTCAAGCAGGTAGCCTAGCAGCATCTGCTGTAAAAACGCGGTATGCACCCCCACCTCCCAGGAGGGCCGAGTA
>NZ_JANSIR010000061.1:0-657 GCF_047462155.1 Synechococcus sp. OH2 | reverse complement strand
TTGCTTCCAGTTGGGAGGTAATTTCCGGCAGCCAGGGCTTGGCTTGGGCAGCGCACTCGGGGCAGAACTCCTGCAAAGCAGACCAGACCAGGAAGGTGGCCTCGGCGGCAGTGAGGGGAGGAGCCGGATCTCCCCAAGGGGCATAGAGGTCGCAGGTACGGATGGAACGGCTCAGGGCGCGGCTTTTTAGGCGGTAGTAGCGCTGGAACAGGTCAAAGCGATCGTGGATCCCGTCTAGCAGATGCTCCCAAAAGGTCTGGCCGAGGCCGTGGCGAGCCAGGTACAGATCGACGGCAGAATCGTAGCCCCGCCACTGGGCCTCCCAGAGGTGGTCGCGAATGAGGATGCTGAGAATAAATCCCCCCAGCTCTGCATGGGCTTCCAAGTGTTGGCCCAACCGCTGGTAGGCCGCCCAGCGGATCTCGGCGCTGGGATGGGTTTGCAGGCTCTGCAGGTGGGTAAGCGTTTCCGCCGACTGGGGTTGAGGGAGCCCCAGGCCCTGGCCAGGGAGGGAGGCGAGGGTGACTTGCCACAACTGCCGCCAGGCCAAGCGTCCGGCCAGGCGCTGCTGGTGGAGCAGGCGCTCCAGAGGCTCCGCCTGTTGATGACCCCGCTGCTGGAAGAGGCCACACAAAAACTGGCGAAAGGGGCGCAGCA
>NZ_JANSIR010000060.1:525-16469 GCF_047462155.1 Synechococcus sp. OH2 | reverse complement strand
GGCCTGTGGCGGCTGCTCCTCCTGCCACGCCGGCTCCCACGCCTCCCCCCACTGCCGAGCCTCTACCCGTGCAGCCCAGCGAGCGGGCCTCGGATCTCAGCCAATTGCAGCCGGCTGCGCCGGCTCCCCAACCGACGACGGAGGTTCTCCCCGCCGAGCGGCCCTCCGATGCTTCCCAGTTGGGGCCGCCCCTGAGCGCTTCTGCTGCCAGTGAAGGGGCTGGGATCCAGGGCCAGGGAGCCAGCGGCTTGGCCAACCCCACCCAGTCGGCTCCCAACCCCCCCAGTGTGGCGGCGCGGGCGAATGTGGACTGGGGCCCTTGGCTGGCAGCTTTACAGCGCAAGGTGGAACAAAACTGGATCCCGGGGCAGACTGGCACTTCCCGCCGCACGGTGGTAATCTTCACGGTGGGTCGGGGGGGCGAGCTGCAGAGCATCCGCCTGGCCCGCACTTCCGGCAGCCAACAAACCGACGACGCGGCGCTGACAGCCATCCAGAGAGCAGCTCCGTTTTTGCCCCTGCCTGAGGCCTACGAGGGCAACTCGGTGACGATTAACTTCACCTTCGACATCAACGTGTTGGGACAATTAACCGTAGGTGGATCGGCTAACTGACAACGGCCTCACGGTGCTGCCTCCCAAAACGTCGCAGCAGAACTGCAGGGATCGCTCCAGCTTGTCAATTGCGGATCATGGTGGGGACAGAAGGCACTGCACAAGCTCGGAGAATCGGCGACGGTGCGTTTATCCTAGTCCTTGATTCTTAGAGATCCGTTGATGGGCACAACTTCCCTGCAGCGCACCCCCCTGTTTCCCTTCCATCAAGCCCTGGGGGCGCGGTTTGTCTCCTTTGCCGGCTGGGAAATGCCCCTGCAGTATCGGGGCGTGGTGGCCGAGCATCGGGCAGTGCGGGAGCGGGTGGGGGTATTCGACATCTCCCACATGGGCAAGTTCGAGCTCTGGGGGCCGGAGCTGGGATCCCACCTCAGCCGGCTGGTGCCCAGCGATCTGGCTGCCTTGCCAGTAGGATCCGCTCGCTACACGGTTTTGCTCAATCCGCTGGGGGGCATTGTGGACGATGTCATCTTCTACCGGCATCCACCGGAAGGGGAGCTGGAGCACTGGAGCCTGATCGTCAACGCGGCCACCCGCCACAAAGATAGGGAGTGGCTGCAGCAGCAGGGGATCCCTGGGCTGGAACTGCAGGATCACACCGAGTCGCAGGTGTTGCTGGCGGTGCAGGGGCCGGCAGCAGAAGAGGTTCTTCAGCCTTTTTTGGCGGGATCCCTGAAGGCTTTGCGCCGCTTTCAACACGGACAGTTTGCTCCTCAAAAAGGGGGATCCTCAGGGGCAAGGGTCTTTGTGGCCCGCACCGGCTACACCGGAGAAGACGGCTTTGAGATCTTGCTTAGCCCCCCAGAGGGCTGCTGGCTCTGGGAGCAACTGGTGCAGGCAGGAGTACAGCCCTGTGGCTTCGGCTGCCGCGATACCCTGCGCCTAGAAGCTGCTTTTTGCCTCTACGGCCAGGACATGGACGAGAGCACCACCCCCCTGGAAGCCGGCTTGGGCTGGTTGGTCAACAATCCAGGGGACTACATTGGCAAGCTGGCCCTCGAACGTCAACGCGAGCAAGGGATCCCGCGTCGTCTGGTGGGGTTTCGCCTGTTGGAGCGAGCCATTCCCCGCAGCGGCTGTGCCATCTACGCTCCCAACTCCCCTGAGCCGATCGGGCGGGTAACCAGCGGCAGCCATTCTCCTACCTTGGGCTACGGCATTGGCCTGGGATATGTGGATTCAACTTGGGCCAAGGTGGGATCCCGGCTGGAGATTGAGATTCGGGGCCAGCGCTGGCCCGCCGAAGTGGTAAAAAAGCCCTTCTACAGAGGGGCAGGCTCCAGTTAGCTTGGGGGGTTGAGCTGTCTGCCGGCCTTGGGGATGGAGTATTCCTGCTGCAGCCGCCGCAATTTCCGCAGGGCCCGCCGCTCAATTTGCCGGACTCGCTCCCGCGAAAGACCGATGTGCTCCCCGATCTCCCGCAACGTCAGCCCCTTCGACCCATCCAGCCCATAGCGGGCCACAATTACCTGCTGCTCGCGTTCGCTCAGTTGGCCCACCAGAGCGCGCACCTCCTCGCAATGGGCAGCCCGGTTCAGATGTTCGACCGGATCGTTGTCTTCGTCAGGGATAAAGTGCTGCAGCTCAGTGCCGTCCTCGTCCCCCACCCCGACGTTGAGGGATCGGATCTCGGCCATGTGGCGGGTGATCAGTTCGCGGTAGTTGTCGCCAATATCCAGCGAATCGAAAACTTCCTCTGCGGCAGGCCGGGATCCCCTTTCGGCGGACAGCTCGCGGTAGCGCCGCTTCACCTGGGAGACCTTCTCGTACATGTGGGCGGGCAGCCGGATCAGGCGCCCCTTGTTTTGGATGCCGCGGTTCACGCTCTGCCGGATCCACCAGGTGGCGTAGGTGGAGAACTTGTACCCCCGCGTGGGATCGAACTTTTCCACGGCGCGAGTGAGGCCGATGGTGCCCTCCTGAATCAGATCCAGAAAGGGCAGACCGCGGTTGCGGTAGCGCTTGGCAATCGACACCACCAGGCGCAGGTTGCACTCCACCATGCGCTTCTTGGCGGCTTCCCCCTGCCGCAGGATCTGCTGCAGCTCCTCTAAAGGGATCCCCAGCCGTTGGCTCCAATCCTCCAGCGACTCGTGCTGCCGCCGCTGCTCCAGAAGGGCCATCATCCGCTGCACTTGGTGGGCCAGACGCAGTTCTTCCTCGGCGGTGAGCAACGAGTAGCGCCCAATGATTTTTAAGAAACGCCCCACTGCGTCTTGCAGCTCAAGATTTTCCGACATATCCAACCCCACACCATAAGTTGATGCCCTGTCAGAATCTTCTCTTCTGCTGTCGCGTCAAGCTTTCTTCCCACTAGGAAGCCGACCTTGCTGCAAACAGCACCTTATTCATACCAGTAGAAAAGCCTTTCCGTAAAGGTTTTGGCAACCTAAAATGCAGACTTTCAGCGGCTATTTGATTCACTAAATTTATTGAGTCTTGTCCGTGAGCTACTGCCAGCAGTGCCTCAGTTCTGGCCCCTGTCGGCTCCCTGATCTACGGGTAGATGTTACGAAAATAAAGCGATTCCGTTACTCAAAACTTAGACCAATAGGATCGGAAAAAAAGCAAGTAAAATCGGTCATGCTCTCTTAATCGTTAACCAGATTGCACTGAGATAAAAAACATGTTTTTTGATACACTCTACATCGCTACAGATGCCTATTTTGTCTGTAGAAACCCATCGGAGAGGCCGGCCCAGCAAGGCATCGAACAGCCTGCTGGCCCATTTCTGCAACCTTTTGAGGCTGATTTCAGAGAGAGTTGTCAATAAGCCTCAGCCCCAAACCAGCCAAGGCAGATCCCAAGGAAAAGCCGTCGTCTTGGCTTTCCCAAGTTTAGGGCAAATTAAGGCAAATTTTGAGCCTTAGACACTACCTGTGGAGTCAAACCTTCGAGCCGCCAGCGTACTACAGGTTATCCGTCGAGTAGGGGCTGTGGAGCCCAGGGGGGAAAAGCCGCAACCCCTGCTGGCGCACGCGTTGCTCCTGCAGCGGGAGAGGAGTGATGCGCGGCAAAGGCGTAGCCTCAGGTTGAGGTGTTGGAGTGGGAGCAGGCGTAGGCAAGGGGCTAGGTGTTGGTTTCGGCGTGGCCACTACAGCCGCTGGGGTTGGCACAGCAGGTGTGACCTCAGCCGGGATCCCTTCTGAGGTGGGACGGGGACGCCGGAGTTGAAAGCGCGGCTGGCGACGTGGTGCAAGAGTGGGCGTCGGCTCTGGTGTAAGAGTGGGTGCCGGCGTTGATGTGGGTGTTGGTATTGGTTCTGGCGTCGGTGTGGGTGTGGGTGTCGGCGTCGGCGTGGGTGTGGGTGTCGGCGTGGGTGTGGGTGTCGGCGTGGGTGTGGGCGTCGGCGTGGGTGTGGGTGTCGGCGTCGGTGTGGGTGTCGGCGTGGGTGTCGGTGTCGGCGTGGGTGTGGGTGTCGGCGTGGGTGTCGGCGTCGGCGTCGGTGTGGGCTGGGGCTGCACAATGGCCAGGGCCTCTTCCGCTTTCAGCTCGCCGCGGATCAGCTTGGAGAGAGTGTCTTGGCCGCCGGGGGTGTAGGTGATCTCGCGGGCAGCGCTGTTGAACACGTTGCGGATGGGATCCCCTTTGCTGTCCACCAGTTCCACCACCATCACATTGCGACCGGGCCTCAAGCCCTTCAAGTAAAAAGACTCCCAGCGATCCAGCAGGCCAGATTGGCCGTTGAGGGTGTAGCGGATGCGCCAATCCCGCGGCAGGTCGGTCAGCAGACTCTCGCGTACCGGGGCGTTGGCCAGCCAAAAGTCCACCAGGATCGGCTCGGCACCGTAGCTGCCGGTGGGGCGGTTGTAGGTGAGCAAAGGCAGGTGCGGCTGCGGCACATACTCCGGCGTAGGCGCTAGCACATGGAAGCTGACTTGGGCGTAGGCCTCGGAGTTTTTAAAGCTCTCGTGCCAGGGCTTGCCGGCAAACACCCGCAGAGTATGGGATCCCGGCTCCAAATCCTCAAAAACAAGGGGAGCATCGGCATCGTAATGGGCGATGTAGGGCCGGTTGTCCAGTACTACGTGCAAATGGGGGCCGAGGCCCAGTTGCGGATCCTTAAAAAGCGGGTACCCCTGCACTGCAAAGCGAACGGTTACTTGCCGCTCCGACAACACCTCACCCGGCTTAGGGCTGAGGATCTGCACCCGCGGACGGCAGTGCTCCAAGTGGGCATCCAGCTTGGCAATCTCCGGCGGCACTGGTACCCGCTCGAGCTGAGGTAGCTGTTCCTGGGGCTGTTCAGGCGGGGATCCACCGCAAGCGACCAGCACAAGAGCTGCCACCAGAGCCATCCACCATCCCCATCTCCAGGTTCTGGCCTTTCCCGCGTGTCCTTGCATGAGCCTCACATCCCAACACTTTCGGTATCCTGCCGAGCAGCAGATAAGCCATCCCCACATTACCAGCATGTGTCCTTTGGGGAAGATCCCCTCCCCCACCCTAGAATGGGATCAGCGGTCTGGCCCAAGCGGGGTCAGGAGAACTTTTGAGGTCAGGTATGGCTTGGTTGGCGATAACGGCTTTTGCAGGCTTGGATCTAGCTCAGTGGCAGGCTTTACTCAACAACATGGCCTTTGCTGTCTGTTTGGGGGCCATGCTGTTTTACTGGGGGGGGGCAGCGTTTCCCCAGGTGCAGCTTCTGTCTGAGCTGGGCTTGGCGGGGATGATCGGGGCAAACTTGACGATCGCCGCCCTGCTGACGGCCCGCTGGATCGATGCCGGCTATTTCCCCTTGAGTAACTTGTACGAGTCTTTGTTTTTCTTGGCCTGGGGGATCACCACCTTGCACCTGCTGGCTCTCCACTGGACTCGTAGCCGTTGGGTGGGGGTGACGACCGCCCCGCTGGCGACGGGCATTGTGGCCTTTGCCGCCCTGGCCCTGCCGGAAGATATGCAGGCGGCCCAACCACTGGTGCCGGCTTTGCAATCCAACTGGCTGATGATGCACGTAACTGTGATGCTGCTGGCCTACGCAGCCCTCTTGGTGGGATCCCTTTTGGCCATCACTTTTCTCATCGTCACCCGCGGCCAGGAAGTTCAGTTAAAGGGCAACTCCCTCGGCCTGCAATTTCGCCCCTCTCAGCCTGCAACCCACCCGGAATGGACAGAAGCCACCCTGCCATCTCCTGCTGCAGAACTGGTCTACGCCGGGATCCGCTCCCCCCGAGCGGCTGAACCTCTTCCCCAACCGGCACCCAACGAAGCGATCGCTTGGCAACGGCTGAGCCTGGCGGAAATCTTAGACAACACCAGCTACCGGCTAATCGGGCTGGGGTTCCCGCTGCTCACCATCGGCATCATTGCCGGCGCCGTCTGGGCCAACGAAGCCTGGGGCACCTACTGGAGCTGGGATCCCAAAGAAACCTGGGCTTTGATTACCTGGTTGGTCTTTGCCGCCTATTTGCACGCCCGCATCACCAAAGGCTGGCAGGGCAGGCGCCCCGCCCTCTTGGCCAGCTTGGGCTTTGGGGTGGTTTGGGTGTGTTATCTGGGGGTGAACTTTCTGGGCAAAGGCTTACACAGCTATGGCTGGTTCTTCTGAGATCTCTCGGGCCAACAAATCAACCCCCGTTTGTGGGTATTCTGGTGCTGGCAAGCCGTCGTGGATCCCTCGAAGGAGAAAATCATGCAACTGTTCAACTACCTGATCCTGTTCTCGGCCCTCCTGGGAATCGCTCTTTTTGCCATGCAAAACGCCACCCCAGTCACGATTAACTTCGCCCCCGGAGTCACCATCGAAAGCCCGCTGGTGATTGAACTGTTGGCTTCTGCCGGGATCGGGGCCGCCCTTGCCTGGCTGTATAGCCTCTGGATGCGTGTCCAGTTCAGCATCGAAGCCCGCGAAAAAAATCGGCAACTGCAGGAGAAGGAAGTCACCATCACCGAGCTCAAGGAAATGGTGGTGGAGCTGGAAGCCAAGGTCAAGCAACTGCCCCCCAGCAAGCGCGCCGAACCCCAAGAGGACATCCAGGAGGTGAAAGAAGTGGCCACCGAGGGATCCCCTGCCTAGAACTGCCCCGTATGGATCCCGTCGATCCCCAAGCGGTTGGGGTAGAATTGAACTTCTAACGGCCTCTTCCACTAGTCCATCACTTCCTATGCAGGTTACACAAGAAAAACGCCCTGGCAGCCGGGTTGGCCTCAAAATCGTGGTAGAAGCCGACCAGGTGAAGCGCTCCTACGAAAAAACCTTGCGCCAACTGGAGCGGAACATCCAGATCCCGGGATTTCGCAAGGGCAAGGCCCCCCGCAACCTGGTGATGCGCCAGGTGGGCCGCGAGCGCGTCATGGCCAGTGCCGTCGATGACCTGATCAACGAGGCCATCCAACAGGCGCTCAAGGACACCCAACTGCGTCCCATCAGTCGCTTCGAGCTGGACGACAAGGTGGAGCAGCTTCTCGATCGCTTCAACCCGGAGGCAGACTTCAGCTTCTCGGGGTATGTGGAGGTGTACCCCGAAGCCCGCGTCGGCCAATACAAAGGTCTAACCGTCACGGCCACCCGCGTCACCGTCAAGCCCGAACAGGTCGACCAGCTCATCGACCGGTGGCGGGATCAGCGGGCCACCCTCCTGCCCGTAGAAGATCGGCCCGCCCAGTTGGGGGATGTGGTGGTGATCGATTTTCAAGCTCGCGACGCCGAGGGCAATCCCCTGGAGGAGATCGCCGCCCAAGACTTTCAGTTGGAGCTCAAAGAGGAGAACTTCATCCCCGGTTTTGTGGCGGGCGTTGTCGGCATGCAGCTCGACGAAACCAAGGAGATCACAGCCACTTTCCCCGACGATTACTTCAGAAAAGAGTTGGCCGGGAAAACAGTTACGTTCACCGTCTGCCTCAAAGAGATCAAGACCAAAGAGCTGCCGGAGCTGGATGACGCCTTTGTGCAGGAGATCAGCGAGTTTCAGACGGTGGCCGAGCTGCGGGAACACCTGCAAAAGCGCCTCGAACAAGATGCTCTCAGGCAATCTGAGGAAAACCTGGAGACGGCCATCCTCAACGCCATCTTGGAAACCACTGAGGTGGATCTGCCGGAGACCCTAGTCGAGCAAGAAACGACACAACTGTTGGCCCAAAGCCTTCAGTCGCTGCAGCAGCAGCAAGGGGTCACGCCGGGAGAGATCCGCAAGCTCTTGTCCCAAATGCCGCCCGAAACCCTTAACCAGTGGATGGAGCGCTACCGGCCTGAGGCCATCAACCGGCTGCGGCGCACCTTGGCTCTCAGTGCCATTGTCCGGCAGGAGCAGATTGCCGTAGGCCCCAACGAATTGGAAGCCGAGGTGGAAGAGGTGATGGCGGCCTACGCCCAGCAAGGGCAGAAGCTGGATCGGGAGCGAGTACGCCAAGTCGTTCACGAAGATCTGCTGACCAACAAAGTGATGGCCTGGCTGAAGGCTCAGACCACAGTCAACTGGGTCGATAGCGAGGGGAATCCCACCCTCTCTGGCAGCTCTGAGGGTGAAGACTGGCAAGAGAGGGCTGAATCGGCTGGCACATCGGTGCCGGAGGCGGAGTTTGAGGCCGAGAGGCCAGAAGCAGAGGGATCCGGGATCCCTGGGGCAGTTGAGCCTCCTGTCGATACGAAAGCCGAGGGGGAGGTCGCAACAGAGCCGCAGGCAGCTCTCCCTTCTGTAGAAGCAGAGGTGTCTGGGATCTCTGAGGCGGTTGAGCCTTCTGCAGAGGCGGCCACAGCCCCTACTGGCTTGCAACCGGAACAGGCCGCCGCAGCCGAGGAGAAACCCAAACCGGGCAAAAAGAGCAAAAAGGGCAAGTAGAGGATCCTAGTTACCCCCAGACTTGCGGGTTCTCACACTTTGGCCGCCGGGGTCGGGAAAAGCCAGGCTACAGGAGGCCGCGCCGCATCTGATCCCAGAGGCGAAGATAGGACTCAGCTTCGGCGGAGCTCAGAGGCCGCCAAATCTCGCCGCGCTCCCAGGTAGAAGGCTGGAAGTCAGCCCTGCGACGCAGCCGAGGGGGGAGTTGGGCCCAATCCAGCGGCAAAACCGAAGCGATCCCGCTCAAGTTCACCAGGCGGGGGACGAACTCTGGGGTTAGGACGAAGTCAATCCAGTCGGCCAGCAGGGATCCTTCCAGCTCTGGGGAAGCGTTGTGAGCTCTATGAGGCCGCACCCAGACATCCCACCAGATGGCGGATCCCGAAGCCGGGATCACCACCTCCAGCTCGGGGTAGTTGGCCTGGGTGACGTAGAGATCCTGCGACCAGCCCACAGCCACCCAGCTATCGGCCAGGCGCAACATGGGCAAGTAGTCGGCGGAAGTATAGGCCAGAACCTGGCGGTGCAGGGATCCCAGCTCTCGCCGCAGTTCGGCCTCTTCGGGATCGAGGGGATCGTTGTAGGAGCGGCCCAGCTTTTTGAGGACGAGCCCGATCACCTCCCGGGGGTGATCCGGTAGGGTGAGCTTCCCGGCCAGCTCAGGCCGCCACAGATCCGCCCAGTCCCGGATGGGGTTGCTCACCCGGTCGCGGCGGTAGGCAATGGCCGTTACCCCCCAGCGCCAGGGCACGCCCCAGATCTGACCCTCTCGCCGGGCAGCAGCCTGCCAGCGGGGATCCAAGTGCTGCCATCGTTCCCCCAAGAGGTCAGGTGGCAAGGGATCCAGCCAACCGGCAGTAATGGCCCGATCCAAGGCGTCAGCTCCCAACAGGCTCAGGGCCGCCGCTGACGGCTGCCACCGGAACCATCTCCCCGGATCCCACCAGGCCGGCTCAGGCGGCTGGACGCTCTGCCGCAGGTAGGCCAGCAACTGGGCCCGCTCGTCCAACAGTTGCAGCCGAAAGGGAACCTGGGTGCGGCGGCGAAACTCGTTCACCAAGCTGGCTGGGATCCCTTGTTTAAGGGCGAGAATGAGGGGCAGAGAGCCCCTAGGCCCGCCACAGCCGGCCACCGCCAGCCCCAGCAGGATCCCGTATAGAAATTCACGTCGGCTCAGCCCTTGCTTGCCCACGCCAGTACCGCTCCACCAGAATCAGGGCCACCAGATCATCGTAAGCCTTGTCCGGCACCCGCATTCCCTTCGGCAACAGCCGCTCCCATCCCCGCGGTGGGTAAAAATCCCAGTAGCGCTGACGGGCCTCTTGGGAGCTGTGCCTCTCGTCCACCAGAACGATCTGTTGGGGTGGGAGGAGCGACTGCAGTTGCTGTTTCCAGCCTCGCGCCGTTGTCTGATTTCCCAGGATGAGCCGCTCCGCCCCAAACTGTTGCCAGAGGGCCTGCAACCTGGCCAAGGCCTCCCCCGCCAAGACCACCTCCCGATGCAAGATCTGCCACGCCGGCTGAACTTGCACCACGGCAAGGCCGCACTTGTCCCGCCCCGGGTCAAAGCCCATCAGCACTCGCCCCTCTTCCAGCCCGCCCAGGTGGAGTGGATCCCTCATCCCCCAATCTGCCCCGCCTGCTGAACGGGGGTGGCGTCCTGCTGGCCAGAGGCCTCCGCCATCAGGAAACTCACCCGCAGCGGCCCCGCCGTGTAGATGTCGGTGTCGGCAACCAGCTTCACATCCAGAGGGGTAGTGCTCTGGCGGAGATGCTGCACAACTTCCAAGAACTTCACCTGCGAGAATTCTCCGACAGTGCCGGTGATGGGATCCGAGAGGAGGCCTTCTGCCTGGGAGCGCTGATTGGCCTGGTTGAGGAGCTCTAGCAGCCGCTGTTGGATTTCGTTCTCGCTCAAGCCTGGCTGGATTACACCCTGCGCCAGCACAGATCCCCTGGCAAAGATACGCTGGTTGGGGTAGATCTGCACCAGCACGGGCACAGGCTCGCCCTTAAGCCGATTGGAGAGCGAAAGAATGCGCACCGCCCAGCTACCGGGTTCTTGTAGCTTTTCCAGGGCTTGGTCGGCCTCCTCGCGGCGGATGAGGATGGCGTTCTCCAGAGGGGGGATGGGTTGGGAGCCGAGGGCAAGGGCCCGCTGTTCTGCCTGGGCCGAAACTCGCTCAAACTGCCGCCGCACTGCCGCCGGCTCTGCCCCTGCTGGCGTTTGCACAACTCCTGTAGCCAGGACTTCTCCCGCCAGAATGGCCAGCTCTCCCCGTCGCAGCCGCACCGCTAACTGGTTGAGCTGCGCAATCTCCTGCTCAAGCTGCTTTTTTTGAGTTTCCAGTTGGCTCAGGGCCCCCTGCGCCGTATCCAGAGAGCGCTCCAGTTGATCCCGATCCAGTTGCAGAGCCTGCTTTTGCGACTCCAGATCGGCAATCATCTTTCGGGCCGCCTCCACCTCTGCCTTCACCGCCTCCAACTCTGCCTGGGCCCGCTCCAGGCTGGGCTGCACTTGGTCCAGTTGCTCGTTGGCTGCCGCCAGCTTCGCCTCTGCCTCTTGCCGCTCTTGTAGCGCTATGGCCAGTTGCTCCCGGACTTCGCTCAGGCGGGTCTGGGCTGCCGATTGCTGACTGCGAAATTGGTCGAGATCCAGCTTAAGGCGGTCTCGCTCGGCTCTGAGAGTGGCATTCTCCCCTTCCAGAAGAGCTTTCTGGCGGTTGAGGGCCCGCAGCTCCTGCTCCGCCTGGGCAATTTGGTTGGTGTAGCTGAACAGGGCTTCCGAAAGAGAGCGGTTGAGGAGCAGCAGCGTGCCCAAGGTCAGCGCCGAGATGCTCACGCCGGTAATCACGGCTACCAAAACGGCCGTGTGGCGGGGACGCAGGTTAAACCAGGTGAGGCGCTTTTTGCCAATCCGATACCCGACCCGATCCCCGACAACGGCAATCAGGCCACTGACAAACAACATGTAAAGGATCAGCAGTACGCCTTGCATAGACCGGGATCCCTGCCATGGAAATCTTAGCAAGGTTACTGTGAAGATTTGGGAAGTTGGGGGCAGGCCGAGCCAGAGAAGTGCGGCCCTGGTATAAACTACTCCACCGCATAGGCGGATAGGGTTTAAGGACTTGATCCCGCTGACGCGAACAGTAGCCCTGAAGCAGGCTCGCTTAGAGAGCAAGCCAGCCACAAACTTCCAGGCGTGTTTATAGAACGCCCCAAAAGTGCGGTAGCCCTTGCACCGTTCAAGTCAGTGTCACCCCTCCAAGCGCAATGCCCACAAGAAAATTTCTTACCCTCCCTATAAGACTTGCCTAACTCTGGGTGGATGCGCAGACACATGAGCCCCTTGAGACCGCAAAGAGGCTTCCACCTGCTCAGCTAACATCCGTTTAGAAATATCAACGCTGAATCAGTCCCAATGCCCACCTCGAGAAAATGGGTTTCAGGAGTGGTTGCCCCTGCCGCCAAGAGGGCATCGGCGATCTCTTCCTCTACGGCGAAGGGAAAGCTGGGGGTAGCACCGTAAAAGTCGGCAGCCCGATCAAAACAAACGCTGTGGGATCCCGCCATCGCTGCCCTCTTCTCCAACGGACAAACCGAGACAGACAGAGTATCCACAAGAATGGGCAGGAATCGAGCAGATCCCTGCCCCTCTCAAGCCCCAAATTGGCTCTCTTCAAGACTCCTGCGCCAGGCGGGCGTAAAACAAGCCCTGGACACGGACGGTGTGAGGTTCCAGTGCCCCTTGCTCGGTGCTGGACTGCTGAATGCTGACGAAGGAGCCGCCCATCTCACCCGTGCTGGGATCCACGCGGGCAATGCGCAGCGACATTGTCCCCTGGGAAACCTCGTCCACCTTGCGGTTGGTGGCGAAGTCGTCCTTGGCCGCCTGCAGCCCTACGGCTGTGTCGTAGCCGGCGTTGGAGCCGCGCCCGCGCGCGTCGAGGAAGGTGCTGCTGTGGTAGCCGGGCACCAAGAACTCCCCTTCAAAGTCGGTCGAGGGGTCGATGGCGGAGCCCTGAGCTGTGGCCACCAAGTCTTTCACGCTAAACAAAAACGGCACCCGCTCGCCGCGGGGTAACTGACCGGTGGTCGGCTGAAAAGTGATCCCGTCCACCACTTTGAGCTCCAACCCGCCGTCTTTGGGGGTGACTTCGGCCTTAATGGGCCCCAGCGTGGCTGCCGAGATCATAATGTTTTTGGCCTTGATAAACTCTTTTTCGCCGTTCCGCTTTTCCTCTTCGATTTCAATTTGCACCGGCTGGAAGCAGACATCGGTCAACTTTACGGATCCCCCCTTGGGCACCTCGATACGGCCGCGGGCATTGTCGGAGACGGAAGGGCAAATGGCCGCCTTGCCGGTGTTGCGGATCTGGTCGTAGGTTAAGGGGGCCTTAGCCGCCGCCGCCGGCAGGGCGAAGACGCTCAAACAGAGCGCCAACAGGATGGCGAGTAGTGGACGGTACCGCATAATCAACCTCGAAAAACCTGTTTTAATCTCAATGCTGCTGGGGAAAATAAGCCCGAATGCCCCTATTGTACGCAATACGGATCCCCTCTTTGGCCGGGCTCGCAGAAGTTTCTTGGCCAGGCAGAGCTGTTAGGCTGCTGCGTTTTCCCACTGCTTGGATTACCGACTCCTGCTCTTCTGTGAAGGCCTTGCGGCCACCTCAAAACGGGCCACTCACCACCAGGGATCCCAGCCAGCGCTCTCGAATCTGGTTTACCAGCTCGCCGATGGGCTGTTGGTTAACGCGGTAGCTGGTGGGATGGGCGATCAGGCGGGCGGTGCTCTCGAAAAGGCAGTCCCGTTCCACCAGGCCGTTTTCCCTCAGGGTGCGTCCGGTGGCCACCAAGTCCACGATGGCATCGGCCATGCCGGTGAGGGGAGCCAGTTCCACCGAGCCGTAGAGGGAGATAATTTCCACCGGCAAATCCAACCGGTCAAAATACTCGCGGGCGCAGCCGACAAACTTGGAAGCGACGCGGGCATGGGGAGGCAACTGGGCCGCCGAGGTGTAGGGACTATCTTGGGGCAGGGCCACCGACATGCGACAGTAGCCGAACTTCAGATCCAGCAGGTGGGCCACCCGCGCTTCGCTGCCGGCATAGCGCTCTCGCAAGATGTCGTAGCCGACGATGCCCAGCTCGGCCTGTCCGTATTCCACGTACACCGGCACGTCGTGGTTGCGCACCAGCAGCGCCTCGTAGCGTTGCCCGTTGAGCTGGGTGGGCGATTCAATCCGCAGCAGGCGGTTGCCGGGATCCAAAAAGCGACTGAAATCGATCCCCACCTGTTGCAAGCAGCGGACAGCGTCGGTCAACAAGGCTCCCTTGGCCAGGGCAATGGTGATCGTCGGGGTATTGGGCTTCGGAGCTGGCCGAGGGCTGGTGGCTGTCAACATAGGCACTTAGGGATCCCTTCTGGCAAAAGGACAAGGGCAGTGGGAATGCTACTTAGTTAAAGAAGGAAAGTGGATACCAGGGATCCTGCGTCCTCAATTGTAGGGAACTGACCTCTTGCCGGCGAGGTAGACTCGGCAGATGTTTTCCAGAACGCAGATCCTGGGATGATAAAAACACGATGAACCCGGAGGAGAGACGACGGCATGAAAGCCATGATCCTGGCAGCCGGCAAAGGGACACGGGTACGGCCCATCACCTACATGATGCCCAAGCCGATGATCCCGATTCTGCACAAGCCGGTCATGGAGTTCTTGGTGGAGCTGCTGCGGGAACATGGCTTCGACCAAATCATGATCAACACTAGCCACCTCGCTCACCAGATCGAAGACTACTTTCGCGATGGCCAGCAATGGGGAGTACACATCGGCTTTTCCTTCGAGGGCCACTTCGAGAACGGCCAGCCGGTGGCCGAACCCCTGGGATCCGCCGGTGGCATGCGCAAGATCCAGGATTTCTCTGGCTTTTTTGACAGCACCTTCGTGGTGCTCTGCGGCGATGCGCTAATCGACCTCAACCTAACCCAGGTGGTCAACTTTCACAAATCTAAGGGGGCATTGGCCACGGTGGTGTTGCGAGAGGTGGATCCCAGCCAAGTCTCCAGCTACGGAGTGGTGGTAACTGATGAGACGGGCCGGGTCACCGCCTTCCAAGAAAAGCCCAGGCAGGAAGAGGCCCTCAGCAACACCATCAACACCGGCATCTACGTGTTCGAGCCAGAAGTCCTGGACTACATCCCCCCCGGCTGCCCCTATGACATCGGCAGCGATCTCTTCCCCGCCTTGGTGAAAGCCGGCGCCCCCTTCTACGGCCTCAAGGCCGACTTCCAGTGGGTGGACATTGGCCGTACCCATGACTACTGGCTGGCAGTACAGAAGGTGCTGCGCGGCGAGATCAAAGGCGTCAAGGTGCCCGGGATCCAGATTCGGCCCGGCGTCTGGACAGGGATCAACATCCGCGCCAACTGGGATCGCATCCACATCGAGCCGCCGGTGTACATCGGGGCCAGCACCTACCTGGCGGATGGGGTAAAGCTCATCGGCCCCACGGCCATTGGCTACGGCTGTGTGTTGAACGAAGGGTGTACGCTGGATGGCAGTCTCATCTTTAACTACACCCAAATCGCCGCAGGAGTGACGCTGCGCCACCAGATGGTGATGGGTCGCTACTGCATTTCCTCCGATGGCAATGCCATCGATACGGAAGAGTCCAACCTCACCTGGTTGATCGGAGATGCCCGCAGCCATGGCAACGGCAAATCCCAATAGCGCCCTCTACCTTTACGGGATCGTTGCTGCCCCCGGCCCGCGCCACCTGAATGTGGTGGGGCTGGATAAGCAGCCGGTGGGGGTTCACGTGCTGGGATCTTTGGCCTTTCTCTATTCCCAGGCTCGCCAGGAGCGCTACTTGGCCAGCCGGGCCAATCTGCTGGCCCACGAAGCTGTCCTAGAAACCGTCATGAACGAGGGACACCGCGCCCTGCTGCCGTTGCAATTTGGCCTGGTGGTGAGCGGCTGGGACCAGGTGGAGCAGGATCTGGTTAAACCGCACCTGGCCGATCTGTTGGCCCTGCTGCAGCGCCTAGAGGGCAAACGGGAGGTGGGGGTAAAAGTCTTCTGGGATCCCCAGCAAGAGCTCCAATTGGGGCTGGAGGAAAACCCCGCCCTGAAAGCCCGGCGGGACGCGATGGTCGGCACCCCCTTGGGGCTAGATGCAGTGGTGGAAATTGGACAAGCCCTAGAGCAACTGCTGGAGCAACGGCGCCAACACATTGCCCAAACCTTCACAGCCACCCTCGGCCCTCTGGCCGGCGACCGCGTCGAGGGAGAGCTGCTCACGGAAAACATGGTCTACAACAGCTCGTTTCTCATCAACTGGGAAGATGAGCCGGTTTTTGCCCAAAAAGTGGAGGAGCTGGATCGAGCCTTTCAGGGACGGCTGCGCATTCGCTACAACAATTTCACCGCTCCCTACAATTTCGCCAAGCTTTGACCGGCCTGTACTCACCCTCGTTTCGCTGGATCAGCGCATTCTTGCAAGCAAAGAAAGACTTACCGCAGTGCGAGAGTCCAAGAAGAGGAGA
>NZ_JANSIR010000060.1:171-291 GCF_047462155.1 Synechococcus sp. OH2 | reverse complement strand
GAGCTTATCATTATCGTCAGAGATACAAGGGGGAAAAGCATACTGTTACTGGAGCTATTTCTCTGAGAGGAGTAGTTGGCTGTTGTGTCATCGAGGGTGAGATGGAGAAAAGGGATTTCC
>NZ_JANSIR010000060.1:0-161 GCF_047462155.1 Synechococcus sp. OH2 | reverse complement strand
GAGGCGAGGAAGGTTGTGATTATGGACAACTTAAATATTCATCGGAGTTGGGAGGTTGAGGAACTGATTAGGGGGACAGGAGCGCGAATCCTATACCTACCTGGGTATGCACTGGAATTGAATCCTATTGAGATGATGGGGTCGGTGTTGAAGCATTTTAT
>NZ_JANSIR010000059.1:20630-27213 GCF_047462155.1 Synechococcus sp. OH2 | reverse complement strand
TCATCCCTCACCCCATCTCCCAAATCCAAAGGAATCCCAAGATCCCCAAGCCTACGCCCCAACCTGGCTCACCATGGGAGTAGAGATACCTAGGGGGTACGGCTATGGTTTTGGCAGAACAGCTCTCGACAAAACCGCTGACCGACGACGAACTGCGCAAAATGGACGCCTACTGGCGGGCCGCCAACTACCTGTCGGTGGGGCAGATTTACCTGATGGACAACCCGCTGCTGCGGGAACCCCTCAAGCTAGAGCATGTGAAGCCGCGCCTGCTGGGGCACTGGGGCACCACACCGGGGCTGAATTTTATCTACGTGCATCTCAACCGCATCATCAAGCGGGAAAACCTCAACATCCTCTACATCACCGGCCCCGGCCATGGCGGCCCCGCTCTGGTGGCCAACACGTACCTGGAGGGCACCTACAGCGAGGTGTACCCCAACATCAGCCAAGACGCCGAGGGCATGCGCAAGCTCTTCAAGCAGTTCTCCTTCCCCGGCGGCGTACCCAGCCACGTGGCCCCGGAAACCCCCGGCTCCATCCATGAGGGGGGAGAGCTGGGCTATGCTCTAGCCCACGCCTTTGGGGCAGCCTTCGACAACCCCGATCTGCTGGTGGCCTGTGTAGTCGGGGATGGAGAAGCCGAGACCGGCCCCCTGGCCGCCTCTTGGCACTCCAACAAATTCCTCAACCCCATCCACGACGGGGCGGTGCTGCCGATTCTGCACCTCAATGGCTACAAGATCGCCAACCCGACGATCCTGGCCCGCCTCAGCCGTGAAGAGCTGCAAAGCCTGTTTGTGGGCTACGGCTACAAACCCTACTTTGTCGAAGGCTCCGAGCCAGCCCAGATGCACCAGTTGATGGCCGCCACTTTGGACACGGTGATCCACGAGATTCAAGAAATCCAGCAGCACGCCCGCAGCAAAGGGGATCCTACCCGTCCGCAGTGGCCGATGATCATCCTGCGCACCCCCAAAGGCTGGACGGGCCCCAAAGAGGTGGACGGCAAAAAAGTAGAGGATTTCTGGCGCTCCCACCAGGTGCCACTGGCGGATCTGGCCAAGAACCCGGAGCACCTCAAGCTCCTGGAAGAGTGGATGCGCAGCTACAAGCCAGAAGAGCTCTTCGACGAAAACGGCCGTTTGCGGCCCGAGCTGCAAGAGCTGGCCCCCAAAGGGGAAAAACGCATGGGTGCCCTGCCCCACGCCAACGGCGGCCTGCTGACGCGGGAGCTGAAAATGCCGGACTTCCGCAACTACGCCGTAGACGTCCCGCGCCCTGGCACCACGGAGGCCGAGGCCACGAAGGTGCTGGGACAGTTTTTGCGAGATGTAATGAAGCTCAACCCCCACAACTTCCGCCTCTTTGGCCCCGACGAAACTGCCTCCAACCGCCTGAACGCCGTGTTTGAGGCCAGCGACCGCACCTGGGTGGCGCCTATCTACGACTACGACGAGCACCTCTCCCCCGATGGACGGGTGATGGAGATCTTGAGCGAGCACGTCTGTCAGGGCTGGCTGGAGGGCTACCTGTTGACAGGCCGCCACGGCTTCTTTTCCTGCTACGAGGCCTTCATCCACCTGGTGGACTCGATGTTCAACCAACATGCCAAGTGGCTGAAAACCACCCGGCACATCCCTTGGCGGCGGCCCATCCCCTCCCTCAACTACCTGCTCACCTCCCACGTGTGGCGGCAGGATCACAACGGCTTCAGCCACCAGGATCCCGGCTTTTTGGATCACGTGGTCAACAAAAAAGCCGAAATCATCCGCGTCTACCTGCCGCCGGATGCCAACACCCTGCTCTCGGTGGCCGACCACTGCCTGCGCAGCCGCCACTACGTCAATGTTATTGTGGCGGGGAAACAGCCGGCCCTGCAGTACCTGGACATGGATGCTGCCATCAAGCACTGCACCCAGGGCCTGGGGATCTGGGAGTGGGCCAGCAACGATCAGGGCTCGGAGCCGGATGTGGTCATGGCCTGCTGCGGCGATGTGCCGACGATGGAAACCCTGGCGGCGGCGGACTTTTTGCGGCAGCACCTGCCGGATATCAAGATCCGGGTGGTGAACGTGGTGAACCTGATGAAGTTGCAGCCGCCCAGCGAACACCCCCACGGCATCAGCGACAAGGAGTTTGTCAGCATCTTCACCCCCGACAAGCCCATCGTGTTTGCCTTCCATGGCTATCCTTGGCTGATTCACCGCCTCACCTACCGCCGTCCCAACCACCACAACCTACACGTGCGCGGCTACAAGGAGGAAGGCACCACCACCACTCCCTTTGACATGTGCGTCCTCAACCAGGTGGATCGCTTCAACCTGGCCAACGACGTGTTGGAGCGGGTGGAGCGCTTCAAGTACCGGCGGGATCACGTCCAGCAGTTGATTCGGGACAAGCTGGTGGAGCACAAGCAGTACATCTGCAAGTACGGCGAGGATCTGCCGGAGGTGCGCAACTGGAAGTGGCCCTACTAGGGGATCCTTCGCCTCTGGGCCTCCGGCAGGGTAGAGTTTTCTTAGGCTCTCCTGCCGGAGTTTTTTGAGGAGTTGGGCTGGAGGTTAAGGGGGTGAGGAGTTCAGAAAGGGCGGATGCGGATACGCTTCCCGCTCTGGAAGAGGCGGCCTGGGGAGGGATGGCCCTCTCCTGGGTTCTGGGCCTGGCCCTCTCGGCGTTGGTCATCGGGATCCGGCCCCAGGTGGCCGTCCCCTTTGGATTGAGCGTACTGGGATCGGCTATGCTGGGATCCCTGCTTCTCCCAGCCTTGCGGCGCTGGAAGGCAGGGCAGGTCATTCGCGAAGAGGGGCCCCAGTCCCACTACAAAAAAGCGGGCACGCCAACCATGGGTGGCCTTAGCTTTTTGCCCGTAGGGCTGCTGGTAGCTGGCATCGGGAGCGGCTGGGATCCCCAGTGGCTGGCGGGGGCGCTGCTGACTCTGGCCTACACCTTGGTTGGCTGGCTGGACGATTGGCTGGTTATCCGGCAGCGCTCCAACAAGGGGTTGTCCCCCAAGGTGAAGCTGTTGCTCCAAGTTGGGGTTGGCCTGGCTTTTTGCGGCTATCTAGCTTGGCAAGGGATCCCTACCGTTCTCACCCTGCCGGGAATAGGTGCCCTCTCCCTGGGCTGGCTGTTCTGGCCTTTGGCTTTGTTTGTGTTAGTGGGAACCAACAACGCCGTCAACCTCGCCGACGGCATGGACGGTCTGGCGGCAGGGGTGGTGGCCCTCGTCCTGGCAGGGCTGGGGCTGATGGCAGCGGATCCCGTTTTGGCGCTCGTGGCTTTTGCCTTGAGCGGTGCCTGTCTGGGCTTTCTGGTGCACAACCACCACCGGGCCCGCCTGTTTATGGGGGATACCGGATCCCTGGGCTTGGGAGGCGCTCTGGCGGGGCTGGCCCTGCTGGGGGATCAGCTCTGGGCCCTGGCCTGGATGGGCGGGATCTTGGTGGTGGAAGCCCTGTCAGTCATCCTGCAGGTGGGCTACTTTCGATACACCAAACGCAAGACCGGCCAAGGCAAACG
This sequence comes from Synechococcus sp. OH2, assembly GCF_047462155.1. NCBI lineage: Bacteria > Bacillati > Cyanobacteriota > Cyanophyceae > Synechococcales > Synechococcaceae > Synechococcus > Synechococcus sp. OH2. The sequence continues at coordinate 23,691 of NZ_JANSIR010000059.1, read as the reverse complement.
GCTGCTGCGCATGTCTCCCCTCCACCACCATCTGGAGCTGGGGGGCTGGTCGGAGGTGCAGGTGGTGGGGTGCTTCTATGGGCTAACGGCGCTATTGGTGGGGCTGGGCTGGGCCTGGTGGCACTGGGCCGGAGCTTGAGAGGCAGAGGATCCCGGCGGACTGCAGCTCCCACTTCCCGTGCAGGGGCCGAGCTCCCAAGCCGAGTTTGGGACTATCTTCTCCTCTACTCTCCAGCGCCCTCTGAGGAGCCAGAGTGCAATGGCTGTAACTTTTTTGGACTATTTTGAAAAGTTTGAAAGGGTATTTCGGGCCGCCTGCCCGGCTGCCTAAGGCTGCAAGATCATCGACCAAAAGCCGCTCTCTTCATTCCAAAAGGGCGCCAGCGACTCTCCCACCACGTTCGGCCCCCAGTAGCGAGCGGTTCCATCCAAGGTAAAAGCCACCACAATATCTCCGGGGCCGATCTGCAGTGGCTCCTCGCCCAAACTCAGCACCAATCCCTCACTACCCCCTTCTCCGGGCGCAAAGTCCCAGTGGGCCGTTTCTGGGTTGAGCAGCCGTCCGCCGCTGCGCATCAAGATCACCAGCCGAATCGGGTGAGGGGTGCGATTGCCGACTCGAAAGAGTCCTGTGCGGGTGGAGGTGGGGAAGGCAGATTCTGAGGGCAGGGCAGGAGCTATATTCTCTTCAAGGGAGCCTTGTGGGGATTTTAACATCGGCTGGGCTGTCAGCTCCTGAACGGGAGCCAGACCCCAAACCAAAGCGACAGCCAACCCCAGGGATCCCTGGCGCAGCTTGTTCTGCAAAGCTCTGGCCAACAAGGGCTTGCCGGTCAAAAAGAGAGGAGCAACAGCTTGGGCAATGCGCTTAGCAAATGAGAGGGCGGAAATAGACATCAGAGGTACCGCAACCAGGAAGGCTAGGTATCGGCTGGAGACAGAAGCTGAGGGACTCCTACCCCCCAGGAGGGGAGCTCCAGCTGCCGTCAGACGGCGTCGCTCCGGAGGGTGGGAGATTGTTCATTTGCGCTAGCACATCTATTCTCTTCAATATTCTCCCGGAAAGTCTCCCGGAAAGCGAGGGGAAAAACGGCTTCCCTGCCCCCTGCCCAGGTCGGAGCCGGCTGGGATCCCTTCTAGGGGTTGACCGCTCGGCATTGCCAGCCTTGCGGACTGCGCTCGTAGACGGTTCGCAATTGGGGGTAGGTTGCATCCCCCTTGAGCTGGAGGTGATCCACCTCCGTTGGATCCAACAGCAATAGGACAAATGTCGGCGGTGGCAAAGAAGCCTTTTCGGGGGGCAGCTCTCCAACAAAAGCCTCTGGTGGGGCAAGAGGGCCTTTGGGTTCCGGCCAGAACCAGAGCAGCCGTCCTTTTTCAGAGATTTGCTGCCATACCTGTTGCCGCTGCTGCTGCGCCTGGGGATCCGGGTGGTCAGCGGCGATGGCCTCGAGAGTGCCGGCAATGCGAAATTGCTCGCGAGTTTTACAGAAGTACCAGCAGATCTGGGCCAGTGGGCAGTGGGCAATCTGGCAGATCTTCTCGCTGCGGCTGTCCACCGCCAACTGGATGCGGTCGGTATCCCGCAAAAATCCCCGGAAGACCACCGTGCGGTTACGCGGATGCCCCTGGGGATCCACTGTAGCCAGTTGCAAATAGCGTACACCGGGATCGCTGCGGTTGCGGTGCAGGGCCGCCTGGAGCAACATCCGCCAAGAGGGATCCCCCGCAGGGATATCCTTCAACTCGTTCATAGAGCTTCGCTGGTGCCCGCCGCAACTCTAGCCGGGAGGGGGAGGCGCTTCCGATTGCGGATCCCTGGTGCACCCCGGCGAGGACTCCGTGCGAGTAGCGCCAGCGGAATTGGGATCCGGTGCAGTTGGGTGGAGGGAATGAAAGTGGTGCTCCAGCCAGCCCTCCGTTGCCCCCTCAAAGCGTTCTGGCACCGGCTGCTTCACCGGCAATTTTTCGAACACTAGACTGAGATACTCGCTATACCAGGGGGAGCGAGCTTCCCGCACCTTGTGCCACACCGAGCGCGACATTAGCAGCGTCCGCTCCACGTCCTGGGCTCCCAGCTTGAGCAAAAATTCCTCCCGTTCCGGCTGGTAATCGGTGGAGGCCAAGGCCAAAGCCTGCGGGGGATAGGCTTGGGTGAGCTGGGCCATCTTGGCCATGAGCTCAGGATAGAGCCAGGTGTAAGCGGGGTGAACCGTGAGCTTGGCCACATGCGGCTGCTGCCCCGTCCGATCCAACTTCAGGTTGAAATAGCCGATAGCGGTTTTCCGCTCAGGCTCATAGACACACATCTCCACCCGTTCCGTTTGGCTGATGACGCATTTGGCCTGATCCAAGAGCCAATCCAGCGGGCTGGTGCGAAAATCGCTCACGTCGCGGTCGTACACCTGGCGCACAGTGGCCGGCATGGATCCCGTATCCAGTTGGTAGATGGCGTAGGCATCCCGGTTGGTCACCGGCACCAAGTTGGGCAGCTTGGGCTCGTGCTGGCTGAGAGCGGCAAGGATCTCAGGTGGAATCGACCAGTAAGTAATCTGAACCAGTGGTTGGAAGCCATTGTGTCGGTAGAGGGCCATCGCCTCCTTGTTGTGGATGTTCACCTCCAAGATCCAGGTGCGAGCCTCGCGAAAGTGCTCCAGGCAGTGCTTGAGCAGCCGGGATCCCACCCCCTGCCGCCGCGCAGAGGGCACCACAGCAATGTGATCCACCCGCCAGGTGCTGCGGGAATGGTTAAAGGGAGAAACTTGAATGACCCCCTGGATTTTGCCTTCCAGCTCCGCCACATGCACCGTAAACATGTGCTGAAAACGGTTGGGAAACAGGCTCAAGGTTTTCAGGGGGCCATACCACTGCCGTAACCGCCGCACTTGGCGACGAATGTCCACCGAGCGGCTGCTGTACTCTTCATCAAAAGCTTGCGCCAAAATCTCCTCCACCGCCTCCAGATCGCCCAGTTGAGCGGGGCGGAGAATCAGTTCGGGAGCCTCCCTAGGAGCTTTGGAATCCGGGTTGGGCTTTGCCGCAGGGTTGTCCATGCCAAAGT
>NZ_JANSIR010000059.1:18749-20526 GCF_047462155.1 Synechococcus sp. OH2 | reverse complement strand
CAAAGCATAGCTCAGGATCCCTCTTCCGGAGGTCGTTGCTGCCACAAAAATTCAGGGTGTTGGGCTTTTTGTAGTCGCTTGACCGCTAGCATCCAGCAAGGCAAAGTTGCTGAAGCTAAAGCACTTCTCAACAACGCCAGCTTCCGTCTCCGTTTGAATGCGCCGCTCCGAGAGAATGTAGTACTTGCCCACCTTGGTGTAGAGATCTTCAAATTGGCTGCGCCCACCCTTTTGCTCGCCAGTCTTGGCGTCGTGATAGACAGAGTCGTAGCGGTGGGAGAGGTAGCCTTCGCCGGTGTCGTGGCTGCTGAAGGTGTGGATGGTCACCACTACTCCATGAATATGCCGATGCACCATGGTTACCTGGTTGTCGCGCACGTGGTAGCGATCCCCTTCGGCTTTGCCACCCACCAGGATCTCCACACTGCCATCGGGTAGGATCTGGCCATAGCGGAAAGTATTGTTCCCGTGGGTCTCGGCAAAGCTGCGGCGCACCCGGTGAATGGCAATCTCCCAAAGTTGATTGTGAATAGCTTTCCGGGCTTCCTCATCCTCCACGCCCGTAACCGTCGCTTTCAGGTCTGCCCCCACTCGCACCTGCCCCACAAAAGTACGCTCCCCATCCCAGTAGGTGACTTCGGCGCTGTAGCCCGGAAAGTCGGGATCCCAGGTGTAGCGATTTTCGTAGGCGGCCCGAAACAACTCTTCGGCAGAAACTTGGGTCGCGGTCATCGGGTGTCTCCTGTCTTACTGGCAAGCGCTTCTCATAGCCATCCATCATACTGCCCCTTGCTGCCAGGCTACTCCCCCAGCCGCCTGCGGCAAGAACCTGCATTTGTTGACATACTCCCTACCGGCTATAGCCTGCTTCCACACAGCGCTAAGACAGGGGTTTTCGCATCGCAAAGAGCTGGCATAGCTGATCCCCCATCCGCCACTGTAGGATAGAGGCACAGCCACTCGAGCTTCTCTTCCTGCCTCACGCCAAGTTTTGGCCTGCAAGCTTAGTTGCTGCTTTGATCCCCAGAGTATTCTCTGGAAAGAACTTTTCTATCTTTTTGTGGGTGAGGAGGAAGATTGAGAGATTTTTTTGACGATCGCGTCGGTAGGACGGAATCCCCAGCGCCTAACCTGTCGCCGGCCCAGACCAGAGTGGCAGCCCCGCCGGAGATGATGGGGCCGGTGCTGAAAATTGTCGGCAAGCAGACCTTGAGCGGCCACATTCCCATCGGCGGCGCGAAAAACTCGGCTTTGGCTCTCATGGCCGGATCCCTTTTGGCTCCTGCAGCTTGCCGAATTCACAACGTGCCACGCCTGCTGGACATTGAACGCATGGGGCAGATCCTGACCACCCTAGGGGTTAAGGTGTCCCATGTGGGCAATACCCTCGACCTGGATGCCAGCTCCCTCAAAACTTCCCAAGCTCCCTATGAATTGGTCAGCCAGTTACGGGCCAGTTTTTTCATCATCGGGCCACTGTTGGCGCGGCTGGGAGTGGCTAGAGTTCCTCTGCCCGGCGGCTGTGCCATCGGCTCCCGTCCGGTGGATCTGCATGTGCGGGGCCTGCAAGCGTTGGGGGCAACGGTTCAAATCGAGCACGGCGTGGTTCATGCCTATGCCCGCAAGCTGGTGGGAACCCGCATCTACCTGGACTATCCCAGCGTCGGCGCCACTGAAACTCTGATGATGGCCGCTACGCTGGCGGATGGGGAGACGGTCATCGAAAATGCCGCCCAAGAGCCAGAAGTGGCGGATTTGGCCCGTTTCTGTCAGGCAA
>NZ_JANSIR010000059.1:17711-18667 GCF_047462155.1 Synechococcus sp. OH2 | reverse complement strand
GGGGGCCCGCATTCGCGGTGTAGGCACTAACACGGTTGTGGTGGTAGGGGTACCGCGCCTGCACGGCACCGAGTACACGGTCATTCCCGACCGCATCGAGGCCAGCACCTACCTCATTGCCGGGGCCATCACCGGCTCCGAACTCACGGTTGGCCCTGTTATCCCAGATCATCTGCGGGCGGTGATCGCCAAGTTGCGTGACATGGGGCTGCGGGTGGAGGAAGAAGGCCCCAACCGGCTGCGCATTGCCCCGGCGCGACTCAGTTCGGGCTGGCTCTGCCAGGCAACCGATATCCAGACCTTGCCCTATCCGGGTTTTCCCACTGATGTGCAGGCGCCGATCATGGCCTTGGCCGCCCTGAGCGAGGGCAGTTGCACCATCGAGGAGACGGTGTTTGAAAACCGGATGCACCACATCCCCGAGCTCAATCGCATGGGGGCAGACATTCGCCTCAAGAACCGGGTCGCCCTCATCCGAGGAGTGCCGTCGCTGTCGGGAGCGCCGGTGGTGGCTACGGACTTGCGGGCGGGGGCAGCTCTAGTGTTGGCCGGCCTGGCGGCTGAGGGCTGCTCTACCATCCACGGCCTCCACTACATCGACCGCGGCTACGAAGCCATCGATGAAAAGCTGCGCAATGTCGGGGCCAAGGTGTATCGCTGTAACCACCCGGCAGGGATCCCGCTCACCCCTCAGCCTGAGCAAGCCGATGGAAAGGGGATCCCATCGCAAAATTGGCCCATTTGAGCAATAGGGCTTGAGCCTACGCTGTTGGGGGGATCCGCTGGCCCCAAGCGTCATCCCCTTGGTTTTCTGGAGGGAAAAAGGATGCGGTAGGCTAGGAGCTGACAGCCCAAATTCTAGGGAGAAGGGGTTAGCTTAATCGGCGGGAAGCCCCGCACTGTAATTACTCAAGAGCCAATCCGTGTCGGGATGAAAGCTGTTCGTGCTACAAGTG
>NZ_JANSIR010000059.1:15082-17541 GCF_047462155.1 Synechococcus sp. OH2 | reverse complement strand
TACCAACAAGTCTGGGAAGCGTGAAGCCCGCACTCTATCGGTTCGCGCAGCGTGGCATAAGCCATATTGTGTTGACTCAACGCAGGGGAGTGTCGGGAGTCGTTCACGGATCGAGAGCCATGTCCCAAGTGTACGACTGTGTCATCGTCGGCGCTGGCCCTGCCGGCGGCTCGGCCGCCTATCACCTGGCCAAGCGGGGGCGCTCAGTGTTGGTTTTGGAGAAGGATCCTTGGCCCCGCTACAAACCCTGTGGCGGCGGCGTTTCTCCCATGGTGGCGGCCTGGTTTGACTTCGATTTCAGCCCCGCCATTTCGCTGAAGATCCGGCAAATTCGCTACACCTGGCGGGGCGGGGATCCGGTTGTGGTCGACCTGGATCTGAAAGAGCCGGTATGGATGGTGCGGCGGGAGGTCTTCGACCATTACTTGATTCAGCAGGCGCAAAAGCAGGGGGCAGCGCTTCAGACGGAATGTCCTGTCTCCGGTATTGAGTGGCAGAGCGACCGCTGGCAGGTGATGACAGCCACCGGCCCGGTCTGGGGTCGGTATGTGATCGGGGCCGATGGGGCAAAAGGCTCGATGGCCAAGTGGCTGGGCTTTCAACACCGGCAGCGCCGCCTGGCTGCCGCCCTGGAAGCAGAAGTGCCCGTCTCAGAGCCGCAAACCGCAGCCGCCCACTTCGACTTTGGCGCCGTGAGCAACGGCTACATTTGGAACTTCCCCAAAGCCGATGGCTACTCGATCGGGGCGGGCACCTTTCGGGGTGGCGAAAAACAAAACTTGCGGGACATCGCCGCCGAGTACGCCCAAAGCTTTGGTGTGGACTTGAAATCGGTCAGGCAGTTTGGCCATCCCATCTGTCTCTGGGAGGGGGATCAACCCCTGCACAGCCAAAATGCCCTCTTGGTGGGAGATGCCGCCTGTGTCGTCGATCCGTTTACCGCCGAAGGGATCCGCCCCTCCCTCCTCACCGGCATGCTGGCAGCGCAGGCCATCGACCAAGCCCTGGCAGGAGATACGGAAGCCCTGGCGACCTACTCCGCCCGCGTGCAGCAGGAGTGGGGCTCAGAGATGCGTTGGGCCAAGCGGATCGCGGCGCTGTTCTACCGCTTTCCGGGCGTAGGCTACAGGGTAGGCGTCAAGCGACCGGGAGCCACTCGGCGCATGGGCCAAATCTTAGCCGGTGAGCTGCGCTACAGCGATGTGGCCAGCTCGGCCATTCGCAAGTTGAGCGCTGGCCTGTTAGCCTAGGCCGGTCATTGGGAGACAGGGGCGGGATCGTCGAAGCGCCTGCTGATTAGCAGGCAGTTGCGGCCATCCGCCTGGCGAGTGTAGCTCAAGTGGGTGGAGAGAGCCTTCATTAGCAAAATGCCCCGTCCTCCCTCAGACTCGGCGTTGGGGAGCCTGTTGGCTGCCAGGTTTTGGGCAAAGCCCTCCAAGTCGAACTCCTGCCCTTGATCCCAGATGCGCAGCTCCAGCCCCTGGGGCATCAGAACCAGCTCGATATCAATGGGTGTACTGGGAGGCAAAGCGCGGTGGGCATGGCGAACGGCGTTGGTAAAGCCCTCCGCCAAGGCCAACTGGCATTCCAACCAGATGGGGCCCGGGATGCCGGCGTTGCGGAAAGACTCAAACCACGTCAAAACCTCGCCGAGAGCATCCAGGGTTGTGTCTACTCTCGGCGCAAAGGTCTGCTTTTCCCCCGACGGGATCCCTGCTGCGTTCAAAACCGAACCCCAACGATAGGGATTGAACCTGAAGCCATTTGGCCCTACCAGATTCTAGACCAGAGCCCTGCCAGAACATGTCATCCCCCATTTTGGGGGGGAAGCTAGGGAGCGATGATCAAATCCACACGGCGGTTCCGCTGTCGCCCTTCCTCTGTATTGTTGTCGGCCACCGGCAAGGTAGGGCCAAAGCCAGAGGTTGTCCAACTGATGGGATGGCCTTCCGGCAAGAGTTTCATCAAATAGTCTTTAACCGCGTTGGCGCGGCGCAGGGAAAGAGCCAGGTTGTAGTTTAGGGATCCAATGTTGTCGGTGTGACCGTTCACTTGAACGCGGGCGCCGGGCATTTCACGCAAAGATTTGGCCACTTCTGCTAATAGGGAGGCCGCCTCAGGCCGAATCTCGGCCTTGTCGAAGTCGAAGAGCAGATCGCCCGGCAGGCTGATGGTTCGAGTTCCCACCTGAAAAGAGGTAGGGGTCGGCGTTGCGCTGGGGGCGGGGACGCTCACTCCCTCCGGGGCGATCTCGGCAGCGGTGGCCGATTCCCACCTCGGCTCAGGGGCCACTGCTTGGGAAGACAGCCGTTGCAGCCGCGACTCCAGTTCTTCAATTCGGATCAAAAGCTGGATCACCTGCTGGCGGAGTTCTCGAATCTCCCTTTCCAGCTCCGTGAGGCCCTCGTGATTTGGATTCCCACTTGGTGAAGCTGCATCGGCTGTCGGGCTCACCGCTG
>NZ_JANSIR010000059.1:0-14911 GCF_047462155.1 Synechococcus sp. OH2 | reverse complement strand
CTTCCGATCTTGGCAGCGGTTGGGTCGGAAGCTGCTGCGGGAGCACCATTCCCGCCCAGATGCCGCTGCCAACCAAGAGGAGCCCACTGGAGAGATTGAGAAAGACCGTTGCACGTTTGGATGGGCGAGGCATCGCAGGCAAACCTCCGGCTGGCTGGGCGTAGGCGAGGAGCGAAAACCGGGCTCAACTCAACGCCTAGAGTCGATCCTATCCGGCGACCACCGCTCGCCAAGAGGATTAGGGGTTGCTCAGGCTGCCACTTCCCGCCATCCTTGGCAAAAGCCTAGTCGAAGCTAAGACGGCCCCGATAGCGCCCTATAAGGGTCAGGCCATTGACGGGATCCGCACAATCGACCACAAAAGACGGAAAGCGTGGGTTGTCACTGATAACTCTTACTCGGGATCCCGACAGGCGGTGCAACCGTTTGACCCACAGCTCACCATCCCTCTGAAAGACGTAGATGCCCTCCTCCCCCAGCTCTTCTTGCCGCTCGACAAAGATCCAGTCGCCATCTTCCAAGGTGGGAGACATGCTGTCCCCTTGCACCCGAATCAAGCTGAGCCCATCCGGGTTCCCCTTCAGATGGGCCCGCAGCCAGTTACGCTCAAAAGCTAGCACCGACTCGATGGACTCTTCCCGCACCAGCGCCCCGGCCCCTGCCGAGGCAACCACATCCACCAGAGGCACGTATACATACTCCGTTTTGGCGTCGCCAGGGGATCCCTCCCCCGTAATCAGCCAACTGAGACTCACCCCCCCCACCTGGGCAATTTTCACTGCCTTGTCGATGCCGGGCACGGATCCCTTGAGGTAACTGCGCAAGGCTGTATCGCTAATGCCGGCCCGCCGCCCAAACGCATAAATGGCCTCATTGCCGATCACCTGTCGCAAACGGGCAGCAAAGGAGGAATCAGAGGAGGTGGACATCGGCTTAACACTACAGGTTGTGTACAACTAAACTTCTACCACTATATATTGACAAGTCAACCCCCGTGAGGGGTGGGGGATAGTGTTTATGCTGAGTTGGAGGGAAGAGGGCAGAGTTTCCAGTAGTAGGATCTGAGAGGCTCAACTTGTTCTGGCTTGATCCCTATGACCGTCTCAGACTGGAAGCGCTGGCTGGATCATTTTCTCATTGCCCTAGTCTTTCTGGTGTTTGCCGGCTTTGTCTGGTTTGTCTTCTCGGTAACGGGAGCTTTCATTGGGATCCCGCTGGGCTACAAACTTTGGCTGCGGCTGTGGTTGCCTCTGTTCCAGCCAGCGCTGGGGATCCTGATGGCTGGAGCCCTGCTGAGCGGGGTGTGGGGTTGGCTGGAGAAACGCCACTCCTGCAATCGAGACCATCAGCAGAACTAAAGATTGGGCAGCGCCAGGAGGCTCCAGACTGGCTCTATACTGAAAACGTATCTAAATGTTGAGCACCGGAGGCGGTCTGGCGTCGTGTTTGTCTTATCCGGCTACGAGTATTTGCTGGTTTTTCTGATCGTCTGTGCCCTGCTGCCGGTCTTGGCTCTGGGAGCTTCTGCGCTCTTAGCCCCAAAGCGGCGGGGATCCCTGCGCCGCAGCACCTATGAGTCGGGGATGGAGCCGTTTGGCCAGGCCTGGATCCAGTTCAACATCCGTTACTACATGTTTGCTTTGGTCTTCGTCATTTTCGACGTAGAGACCGTATTCCTCTATCCCTGGGCGGTGGCCTTTCATCGCTTGGGACTGCTGGCCTTTGTGGAGGCCCTGATTTTCATCGCCATCCTTGTGGTGGGCCTTGTGTACGCTTGGAGAAAAGGAGCGCTGGAATGGTCATGACCTCTAAGGAGCCGGAAGTCTTGTTTCCGGCGTCTGCCCCGCAAGTTACCACAGACCTCTCGAACAACGTTGTTCTCACCACGGTTAACGACCTGTACAACTGGGCGAAGATGTCCAGCCTCTGGCCGCTCCTCTACGGCACTGCTTGCTGCTTCATCGAGTTTGCAGCCATGCTGGGCTCCCGCTTCGATTTCGACCGCTTCGGCCTGTTGCCTCGTTCTTCGCCGCGCACGGCTGATTTGATCATCACGGCAGGCACCGTAACCATGAAGATGGCGCCGGCGCTGGTCAAGCTCTACCAACAGATGGCCGAGCCGAAGTACGTGATCGCCATGGGGGCCTGTACCATTAGCGGCGGCATGTTCAGCTCCGATTCCTACACGGCGGTGCGGGGGGTAGATAAGCTGATCCCAGTGGACGTGTACATTCCTGGCTGCCCGCCTCGCCCGGAGGCAATCATGGATGCCATCGTCAAGCTGCGCAAGAAGATCGCCGCCGAGGATATGCGGGAGCGGGGCCGCCTGCAGCAAACTCACCGCTACTACACCGTCAAGCACAACCTCAAGCCGGTGCCAGAGATCATCACTGGCAAGTATTTGGAGAGCGAAACTCGCCAAGCCCCGCCGCCGGAGTTGGCCGCTGCTATTGGCCTGCCGGTGCCACCGGCACTGCAAACGGCCGACTTCAAGCGAGCAGAGCAACAGCTCAAAGCGCTGCAGGGAGGAATGTGAGATGACAGAGGACAAAGCCCAGGAAAAGCCGTCCTCGACAGCCGAGCCGACAGAACCATTGGCGACGCTGGAGCGGGGGCCGGTCTCCCAGTTCCTCGCCGATAATGGCTTTGACCATCAGTACCTGGGTAGAGATGCCGCCGGAGTGGAGCTGTTGGAGGTGGAGCGGGACTTTCTCTTACCTGTGTGTACTGCCCTCTATGCCTATGGCTTCAATTACCTGGAGTGCCAGTGCGGCTACGACCTGGGGGCGGGGCAACCTCTGGTCAGCCTCTATCACCTGATCAAGCTGGTGGACGGGGCAGATCGGCCGCAGGAGGTGCGGATCCAGGTGAAGCTGCCCCGCCAAGATCCGCGGGTGCCTTCGGTGTACTGGATCTGGAAGTCGGCGGACTGGCAGGAGCGGGAGACTTATGACATGTACGGCATCATCTTCGAGGGACACCCCAACTTGAAGCGGATCTTGATGCCGGAAGACTGGATTGGGTGGCCGCTGCGCAAGGACTATATCACGCCTGACTTCTATGAGTTGCAGGACGCCTACTAGGGGGGATGCCTCAACCGGCTGAGCAGCGTTCGCAGGACGTGAGAGAGATGTGGCCTTTTTTACTCTTGGTAATCTACGCAGGGGGAGTTTGGTACTCAGCCCGCAAGGCAGATCGCATCTACTCAGGCTCTGGAAAGTGGGCGGTGTCGGCCCTCTGGCCGCTGCTGCTCTTGACCAACCGCCAGTTCCGCCAAAATTGGCGTCGTCCCTTGAATAAGTGAGTCTATCCCCATTGGTAAGCCCTTCTAGGCAAGACTTAGGCTTGGGCAATCCGGGTTTGCCCTTGTTGCCCTCGCAGGCCGACCGAAGGTTGCCAGAGCTGATTGGCAGCCGCATTCGCGCTCGGGGACCAGTGACCTTTGCCCAGTTCATGGAGTGGGCCCTCTACGAGCCAGGGCTGGGTTACTACGAGCGGGAGCATCTCCCCCTCGGCTATGACTATCGCACCTCCCCCCACTTGGCGGCGGATTTTGCCCAACTGTTGGCTGAGCAGATCTTCCAGTTCTGGCACATTTTGGGATCCCCCCCCCATTTTGCGGTGATTGAGATGGGGGCGGGCAGCGGCCGCCTGGCTGAAGATTGGCTGGCCTATGTGGGCTCCACTTGGCCTGACTTCTGGCAAGCCCTGGAGTACGGGATCCTCGAGCGCTCTGCTTTTTTGCGGCGGCTGCAGCAAGAGCGCTTGGCCGGCTATGGCAAGAAGGTGCGCTGGCTAGAGTGGGACGAGATCCCAGATGGCTCGGTAACCGGCTGTTTTTTTTCCAATGAGCTGGTGGACGCCTTCCCAGTCCATCGGGTACAGGTGCAGGCAGGGGCCTTGCGGGAAATCTACGTGGATTGGGCAGAGGGGGAAGAGGGGGGCTTCCGAGAAGTGTTGGGGGCTCCCTCTACGCCCGCGCTGGAAACCTACTTTGCCCGCCTGGGGATCCCGATTGCCACTTACCCCTCCGGCTACCAAACCGAGGTCAACCTCAAGGCCCTAGAGTGGCTCCAGCTTTTGGCCCGCAAGCTGCGACGGGGCTACGTGCTCACCCTTGACTACGGCTACACCGCCCAGCGCTACTACAGCCCCCAGCGCTTCCAGGGCACGCTCCTGGCCTACCGCCAACACGGCACCTACGCGGATCCCTATGTCTGGGTGGGATCCCAAGATCTCACTGCCCATGTGGACTTTACCACCTTGCAGCAGGTGGGGGAATCTCTGGGGCTCAAGTGCCTGGGCTTCACCCAGCAGAGCTACTTTTTGGTAAACCTGGGATTGGCGAAAAGGCTAGCCGACCTCAGCCAAGTTGGCGACGAGGGGGGGGATCTGGGCCAGGTGTTGCGACGGCGACATGCCCTTCACGCTCTGCTGGATCCGCTGGGGTTGGGGAGCTTTGGGGTGCTGCTGCAGGCCAAGGGCCTGAGCGACTCGGAGTATGCCCAGCCACTGCGGGGCTTTGTCGATCCGGAGCTACACAGGGGGATAGCTTGGTAGCCCCGCACTAAAGTGGAGGGTGGAGAAGCCTGCAAGCAACTTGAGTTGCTCTCCCTTTGCCCCAGCGGGCCGGAGGCCTTAGCAAGCACCTACTGCGAACCCGACCAGTGCATAGCGTGGAAGCGTTGCTCCGCAAAGTAAGCTGAACCTTGGGGCTTTGCCCTAGGGAACTGTGTAGAGGCGTCTTGACAGTGCTTTTACAAGTCCGCTTGTGGACTGCGTAAGAATCCCCCGACTTAAAGTCGGCGGAGTGTCAAGCATACCCTAAAACGAAACAGAGCGAGGGGTCGTGTGGATTACTGCCCCTCGCGCTCCTCTACTTCTCTAAACTACACGGGGGCTCCAAGACCGGTATAGGAGCCATAGAAGAAAAGCCCAACCACCGTGACTACACCCAAACCGACAACCACAGCCACTATCCACAGAGGGATCCTTGCCTGACTAGTCATAGCAACTGGCCTCCAAAAGAAATTGATTCCTGCAGCTTTTCTCAACTTAAGACCGGAGATGGATTAAAGTCTCAGTTGAGAAAGTAGCTGGAAAACAGCAGCCCAACCACAAACACCAGCAGCAAGCCCAGGTATAGGGAAGTGCGGTTTAGCTCTACCGGTTGGGTGTTGGGATTCTTTTCGGGTTGATCAGCCATGGGGTTCACCGTTGAATAAACTGCATCGCAGCAATAGCTCCCAGAAAGAAAACGGTTGGAATTGCCAAAGTATGCACCGCCAACCAACGGACGGTAAAAACAGGGTAAAAAACGGGCTCATCAGGGTTGTTTACAGATTTGGTCGCCATAGTCCAGATCCTGGCTCTTGGAACACAAAATAGATTTACAAATCGCAACAGGTGAACGATCGCCGACCCTCATCTTCGTTGAGTCAGCACAGCATGGCTTACGCCACACTGCGCGAACCGATAGAGCACGGTCTTCATGCTTCACAGACTTGTTGGTACAGAGGTCTCAGCGTGGTGCCACCGTGCGGCCCGCGTCGGGAACAAGTCAGGAAAACTCTCCAGAGATTTAACTTGTTCTCCTCAATTGTAGCACAAACAGCCTTTATCCCGACACTGATTTGCTTTTGAGTAAATACAGTTCACAAATACAGTGTGGGGCTTCCCGCCGATTAAGCTAAAGAGTTGCCAGCCTGGCCCTGCTCTTTCCTAGCGAGTTAACTTTTCCAGTTGCTCGAGAGCGTTGAAGCGGTCGCTGACAATCGGCAACTCCTGCCGCTCTGCGGTGAAATACTCATTGGGGCGTGGAGTACCAAAGATATCATAAGCCAAGCCGGTGCTGACAAAAAGCCAACCCGCCAAAAACAAAGCGGGAATGGTCAGGGCATGAATAACCCAGTAGCGGACGCTGGTAATAATATCGACAAAAGGTCGCTCTCCAGTGTTGCCAGCCATGAAACTCCTCCCTGCACTAGGGGCAAAAGGGCTCTTTGAGTCTATAACACAATGATAGGGATTTGCATGCACAGCTACAAGTTACAAGACGATGGCTCAAGCCGTTTGCCGGCAAGCCAGACTCCATCTTGCATAGGTCAGATCTCCTAACAGCCTCTGAGTTCAATCCCAGGGATCCCCAGGGTGAGCCCGCACGCCTGGGGGTTGGGGATCCCACTGCCAAAGGGCGCAATCCCAACTGGTATCGAGGGCTTGAGGGCAAGGCGGAACTTTGAGGTAAGCTGGCCCTGGGGGGATGTCAACGGAACAGGAGTAACAGCTATGCGGTGCTCGTGGCCCCTAGCTCTGAGTTTGTGTTGGACGCTAGGCTGGTCGAGCGTCAGCCTGCCGGCTTGGTCCCAAGGAGTAGAGCAGCAAGCCTCACTGGCCTGGGCCGATGCCTACGTGGCGGCGCTGGAGCGCCAGACCGATCTGGTGCTCACCCAGGAGCCGCTGTCGGCCACTCTCACCCGACTAGAATTGGCCCAGTGGCTGACGGAGTTTTTCGGCTACATCCCCAACCCCAACCAGGTGCAAGAAATTCGCGATCTCGAGCCCAATACCCCCGATTATTGGACGGCCCAGGCGGTGCTGCAGGCAGGGGCGATGCGCCTGTATGAGGGCAACGAGTTTCGTCCGCAAGGAGATCTCACCCACCTGGAAGCCCTAGCCATTTTGGTGCGGGCATTGCAGTTACCACCTCCCAGCCCAGAGGCCATAGAGCAATGGATGGCTCTCTACAGCGATGCTGCTGAGGTGCCGGAGGTGGGACGGGCCTTTGTGGCCATGGCGGGCAAAGCGGGGCTATTGGTGAATGTGCCGGATCCCGCCCGGCTGCGGCCCAATCGGGTGCTGAGCCGAGCTGAGGGGGCGGTGCTGTTACATCAGGCGTTGGTGTATCGCGGTCAGCTTCCACCCTTGCCGCCTCCGGTGGTGCAGTTGCGGCCTTCTCCCGCTGCGGTGGCCGAGACCATCCAACCCGAAATCTTGCAAACGCGGGTTATCCCTGAGTCGGGAGTGGTGCCGGCAGGGAAAACCTTGACCGTTGAGGCCCAGGGTACTCCCAACGGCAGGGCCACGGTGGATATTGGCGACCTGGTGCGGGGTTTGCCCATGGAAGAAGTGCAGCCCGGCTATTACCGCGCCATTTACACCCTTGGCCCTCAAGACAGCGCCTTCGGCCCCGATATCCGCATCCAACTGAGCCTTAATGGAGTCAGCACCCGCGTTCAGCGGCGGCTCCCTCAACTGGTCCTGGGCAATGTCGCTCCCCCGTCGGTGGAACCGGTGTTTCCTCCCCCCGCCCCTCTGCCGCAGCCAGCCACCCCCGCCCCTCTGGCCGCAGCCGGCAACCGCTATCCGCGCATTGCGGCGATTCGCCTGGATCCCCAGCGCGACCTGGTGGAAGGGGATATCCTCACCATTGCCATCTGGGGGGACTCGGGAGGGATCGCCCAGTTTGATTTGGGGAATCTGGCCCTGAACCAGCCGATGCGAGAAGTGAGACCCAACCACTACGAGGGCACCTACGTGGTGGCCCCCACCCACCAAGCCAGCAACCCTGTTTTGCGAATTGTGCTCAGCAAAGACGGCCTCAGCCAGGAGTACCGCGAGATCTTCCCTTTTGCAATCGATGGATCCAAGGGAACCCGCTCCACCATTCAGCCAGCTTCTCGGCCTGTCGCTGCTGGGCCGCCTCAGATTTTTAGCATTACCACCAACAGCACCAGCCTGCGCATGGGCGAGATCCTCAAAGTGACGATGCGAGGGGATCCGGGGGGGCGGGCAGCTTTTCGCATCGTCGGGGTGACGCCAGAGGTGGAGATGCGGGAGGTGGCGCCCGGACTCTATGAAACCCAGCAACAACTGCCCTTCAACATGCAGCCGGTCAACAACGGCCTCATTGAGGTGATCCTGGAGCGGGGCGGGCAAAGGGCCGTCCAAACCAGCCCCTCGCCAATCACCATCGCTCCCTGAGCAAAACTTGCTGCGCAGCATCGCGAGAACTTTATCCCGCTGGCGCAAGCTGTAGTTAAAGACATACGATCCGATTGCCCAGCTATTGGCGATCACCGGCAGCCTGGTAGTTATAGCCATCTCAAATGGTAATAAAACATTTCTCCGCGTCGTCATTACTACGCAATGCTGTCGCGAACGCGCCGCTCTAACTCCCCTCTCCCTCTGGGAGAGGGGCTGGGGGTGAGGGCCAGCGGCAAAGTGTCTTCGTCTTGTTTGAAACGACTATATGCCCCTTGGCTAGACGGCTGCCTCAAAGGGATCCGCGCTGCGCTGGATCTGGGTGGATAATTTGGGAATCACCTGCAGCTTGAACTGTTGCTCGAAGGCCTTTTTCTTCTCGTTCAAGCTCCACAGCTCCAGGGCACAGTCGTCGTTGGGATGCCTGGGATCCAAAATCAGCTCCATCTGGCGGGGGCCTTCTCCCAGAAGCTGAAAGCGGCAGTGGAGCCCTTGGATGGCCTGCAGGCGGCGGCGATCCAGAGCACAGGCTATGCGCAACAAGGGGCTAAGTTCCAGCACCACTTGGCGATCTCGCTCGTCGCTGAGGCGCTGGAAGTTCTCGTGCTTCTTCTTGGGGGGCGACTTGCGGTGGTAGCGGGCCAGGTTGGCGATCACCTCCACCTCTTCTTCGTTGAAGCCCAGGAGCTCCCCGTGGCGGATGAGGTAGTAGGAGTGTTTGTGGTGGGCGGCATGGCTGATGAAGTGGCCGCAGTTGTGCAGCATGGCGGCCGCCCAGAGAAGAGCCCGCTCCCGGGATCCCCAGGAGTGCAGGATGCCGCGGGTCTGATCGAAAAGGCTGAGGGCAAACTCCGCCACCCGCTCGGCATAGGGGATCTCCACCTGATATTTTTCCGCCAACTTGAGGACGCTGCGCCGCCGCACCGAGCTGTGGTAGCGCAGCCGATCTTCAATGAGCCCCTGGCCGATCATCCAATCTACGATCAGCCCTTCCCGCAGCGCCCGCTCGCAAAACTGGATCCGCTCCACCCCCAGCAGGCTCATCACCTCCTCCAAAATGACCGCCCCGGCCAGGATGATCTCCCCGCGTCTTTCTCCCAGACCGGGCAGCTTTTGCCGTTCGGCTACCGTGAGAGAGCGCAGCTCTTTGACATAGCCCCGCAGGGCTTCCAGGCTGAACTCATACCCCTGCAGGCGAGTGGGGGGAGCACCCAAGCGGCGGCGGGCATCCAACTGGGCCAGGCACTCGATGGTGCCGGAGGTGCCCACCAAGGTCAGGGATCCCGGCTGTTGGGAAGCAGCAACGATGCGCCTCATCTGCTCGATGGGAGCTTCCAGCATGCCGCGGATGTGTTGTCGCAGGGCCTGCAGCTCGGCAGGGGTGGGTGGGTCGTGGCGCAAAAACGCTTGGGTCAGGCGCACCGCTCCCACCTTGATGCTGCGCAGGAACTCCGGCTCTTGGCCGTTGCCCAGAATCAGCTCGGTGGAGCCGCCGCCGATATCCACCACCGCGTGCAGCCGGTTGTGGAACTCCATGGCCGAGAGCACGCCCAGGTAGATGCGGCGGGCTTCCTCCTGGCCTGAGATCAGCTCTACCCGCAGGCCCAGCTCCCGCTCGATCCGCTTCAAAAACTCCGGCCCATTGGGGGCTTCGCGCACGGCACTGGTGGCCACCGCAACAATATC
The DNA here is from genome assembly GCF_047462155.1 of Synechococcus sp. OH2. Taxonomy (NCBI): domain Bacteria; kingdom Bacillati; phylum Cyanobacteriota; class Cyanophyceae; order Synechococcales; family Synechococcaceae; genus Synechococcus; species Synechococcus sp. OH2. Next base: position 5,242 of record NZ_JANSIR010000059.1, on the reverse strand, counting down.
TTGCACCTGAAAGCTTTCAGCAAGGCGGCAAAACCGCTGCAGAGCCACCCGCGCCCGTTCCATGGCGGCAGGCGTCAGGGCGCCCGTTTGGCTGCAAAACTCTCCCAGGCGGACGGTGGCTTTTTCGCGGGAGATGATGGTGAAGCTGGGGATGTGGGGATTGATGCGCACCACCACCATGTGCAGGGAGTTGCTGCCCACATCGATGGCGGCGATAACCGGAGCAACTCCAGATTCAGAAGAGGAGACCGGTTTCGCTTCGGAGGCGGCGGCAGAGCGTTCGGCAAGGTTGGCGAGCGAAGAGACCATGAATCGAAGGGGTTGCCACACTTCTAGAATACTGTGTGCTTTCCCCCCTTTTTCCTGGCCAGGTTGTGGACTGAGGTTCAAGGGGGCAATTCCCCCCGCCTGGGATCCCGTCTGCCCTGGGCTCAGCCTAAGATAGGGACACGGATAGTCGTTTTTTTGTCGTTAAGCGGGTTCCGATGTCTCAACCAGCCGCGTCGCCTCAGCAGGCCAACAGCCCTCTCAAGCTGCTGCGTACCCACGAATCTCCCAAGCTGGAGCGCATCCGCCACACCACCTCCCACGTCCTGGCGATGGCGGTGCAAAAGCTGTTTCCCAAGGCCCAGGTCACCATCGGCCCGACGACCGACTACGGCTTTTACTACGACTTTGACCATCCCCAGCCCTTCACCCCGGAAGATCTGGAGCGCATCAAAAAAGAGATGCAGGCCATCATCAAGAAAGGCTTGCCGGTGATCCGCGAGGAGGTGAGCCGGGAAGAAGCCAGACGCCGCATTGAAGCCCTCGGCGAGCCTTACAAGTTGGAGATCCTGGACAGCATCCCCGAAGGCGAGCCGATCACCATTTATCATCTGGGGGACGAGTGGTGGGATCTCTGTGCCGGCCCCCACGTGGAAAACACTAAGGAGATCAACCCCAAAGCTTTTGACCTGCTCAGCGTGGCCGGCGCCTATTGGCGGGGGGACGAGACCAAGCCCCAGCTTCAACGCATCTACGGCACCGCCTGGGAGACGCCAGAGGAGCTGAAGGAATACAAGCGGCGGCTGGAAGAGGCCAAACGGCGGGATCACCGCAAGCTGGGCAAGGAGCTGGGCCTTTTCATCTTTTCCGACGAGGTGGGGCCGGGCCTGCCCCTTTGGACCCCCAAAGGAACTACCCTGCGCTGGGTGCTGGAGGATTTTCTCAAGCAGGAGCAGCTCAAGCGGGGCTATCTGCCGGTGGTGACGCCCCACATCGCCCGCGTGGATCTGTTCAAGATCTCCGGCCACTGGCAAAAGTATCGAGAAGATATGTTTCCCCTGATGGCGGAAAGCGAAGAAGCGCGGGCGGCAGAGCAGGGCTTTGTCATGAAGCCGATGAACTGCCCTTTTCACATCCAAATCTATAAATCGGAGCTGCGCTCCTACCGCGATTTGCCGCTGCGCTATGCCGAATTCGGCACCGTCTATCGCTACGAACAATCGGGAGAGCTGGGAGGGTTAACTCGCGTTCGCGGCTTCACGGTAGATGATGCCCATTTGTTTGTCCGGCCCGATCAGTTGGAAGAAGAGTTTCTCAAGGTTGTCGATCTCATTCTGGTCGTTTTCGAGAAGCTCAGACTCAAGGATTTTCGCGCCCGCCTCAGCTTCCGCGATCCCAAATCCGATAAATATTTGGGATCCCCGGAAGAGTGGGACATGGCCGAAAATGCCATTCGGCGAGCGGTGGAGAAGCTATCAATGCCGCATTTTGAAGGGATTGGGGAGGCGGCTTTCTACGGGCCAAAGCTGGACTTTATTTTCCGCGACGCGCTGGATCGGGAGTGGCAGTTGGGCACGGTGCAGGTGGATTATCAAAACCCGCAGCGCTTTGATTTGTACTATGTAGCCGAAGACGGATCCCGGCAGCGGCCGGTGATGATCCACCGCGCTCCCTTTGGCTCGCTGGAGCGGCTCATTGGAATCCTCATTGAAGAATACGCGGGGGATTTTCCCTTCTGGCTAGCGCCAGAACAGGTGCGCATTTTGCCCGTTTCCGACCAATACCTGGGCTATGCCACCCAGGTGCGGGACCAGCTGCGGGAACAGGGGATCCGCGTCCACATCGATGCCGACAGCGACCGCCTGCCCAAAAAGATCCGCAACGCCGAGAAGGCCAGGATCCCCTTCATGCTCATTGTGGGAGAAAAAGAACAGGCAACCGGCACAGTCAGCGTGCGCCAGCGCCACGGCCAAGACCTGGGATCCCTGACGGTGGCGGAGTTCCTGGCCCAGGCGCGAGCGCTGGACTAGCGCGGGTGGGATGGAATCTAGCTGAGAATTGCTCCTTTATCTTTCGGCAAACTAGGCAGGGCTTGAGGCTGCCGCAGCCGCCCGCTCTTGGGCCAAGGCCGCCCGCCGCTGCTCAAAGTCTTGCGGGGAGATGCGCCCGTAGGTGACGCTCAGCTCCGCCAGCCGCTGGGCCAGCTCCGGCCGCAGCATCTCCTCGCGGTAGCGCCAGGCCCAGTTGTTCTCGGCCCTGCCGGGGAAGTTCATGCGCGCCTCTGCCCCCAGGCCCATCACATCTTGCAGGGGAATGATGGCCAGGTCGGCCACGGAAGCCAGGGCCAGGCGAATCAGATCCCAGTGGATGCCGTCAGATCCCTGACAGCCCAGGTAGCGCAACAGATTTTGTTTTTCCCACTCCGGGCGTTCTGGGTCATGAAACCAGCCCACCACGGTGTTGTTGTCGTGGGTGCCGGTATAGACGACGAAGTTGCGCTCATAACTATGGGGCAAATAGGGGTTATCGGGCCCCGAGCCAAAGGCAAAGAGCAGCACTTTCATGCCGGGCAAGCCAAATTGATCCCGCAGTTGCAACACTTCCGGTGTGATGTCCCCCAGGTCTTCGGCAATCACCGGAATTTCCCCCAGCCGGTCGGCCAACGCCTGAAAGAAGTCAGCCCCCGGCCCTTTCTGCCACTCGCCTTCTACTGCTGTTTCCGCCTCGCCAGGGATGGCCCAGTAGCTCTCGAAGCCCCGGAAGTGGTCGATGCGGACGCAGTCCACCTGCTTGAGAATGGCCTGGATGCGCCGGATCCACCAGTCGTAGCCGCGAGCCTTGAGCACCTCCCAGTTGTAGAGAGGGTTACCCCAGCGCTGCCCAGTGGGGCTGAAATAGTCGGGGGGCACGCCGGCTACCTGCAGGGGCCGTCCCTGCTCATCCAGGTGAAACAGCTCGCGGTTGGCCCACACATCGGCACTGTTGGGGGCGACATAGATGGGCAAGTCGCCGATCAGCCGCACCTGATGCCGATGGGCATACTCCCGCAGAGATCCCCACTGTTGGGCAAATAGGTATTGCCAAAACATCTGTTGGGTAATGGCATCGGCATAGCGGTCGCGGGCCTCTTGCAAAGCCAGGGGATCCCGTTGTGCCAGGGCCGGATCCCATTGGGTCCACTCCTGGTCACCATACACCTCTTTAAGGGCCATGAATAGAGCGTAGTCCGGCAGCCAGTCGGCCTCGGCAGCACAGTAGGCTTGAAAGGCTTCCCAGTCGGCGGCGGTGGCCTTGTCTTTGAAAGTGGCCCAGGCGCGGCGCAACAAGCCCAGCTTGAAGGGGATCACGGCTTCGTAGTCCACCCGCTCGCCATTCCCCGCCTGGATGGTCGGCCATTGGGGCAGATCCTGCCAGCCGTTGGGTTCCAGCCAACCGGCTTTGACCAGCAGCTCTGGGCTAATCAGCAGCGGGTTGCCGGCAATGGCGGAAAAGCTCATGTAGGGGGAGTTGCCCCAGCCGGTGGGCCCCAGAGGCAGCACCTGCCAGAGGCGCTGGCCGCTCTCCACCAAAAAATCCACAAACCGGTAAGCAGCCGGCCCCAGGTCGCCGATGCCAAATGGCCCTGGCAAAGAGGTTGGATGGAGGAGGATCCCACTGAGTCTGCCCATGCGCATGGCTATGCCCTTTTGCCCAACCAAGTATTCCACCGCCTATGCTGTCACTTTTGCAGTTGGATGGACAGCTCCAGAGGAGACAGAATCCCTCCAAGCTAGCTCCTCCAACCTTGGCAGACAGCCCGGTGGCAAGCCTGCACCTCTTCGAGGGTAAACAGGCGGCGAAAAGGGATCCCTACTTCGCGGTAACGGGCCTCTGCCCCTTCCAGTCGATCCACCAAAGCCAGGATCCCTTCTGCCCGATAGCCCGCTGCCCGCACCCGCTCTACAGCTTTGAGGGCGGAGCCGCCAGTGGTGACCACATCTTCCAAGATCCAAATCCGGCTGCCCGCCGGCAGTTCCGGCCCTTCGATCCAAGCTTGTGTGCCATGTCCCTTGGGCTCTTTGCGGACAATCAGGGCTGCCAGGTTGGACGGCTCAGCCTGCAGAGACGCCAAACCCACCGCCGTGACCAAGGGATCCGCTCCCAAGGTCATGCCGGCAACTGCCTCGGTCTCAGGGGGCAGTAGCCGATGCAGCAGGGATCCCACCAGGTAGGCTCCCTGGGGGTGGAGGGTAACTGGCTTGCAGTTAATGTAGTAGGAGCTCTGCTGCCCGGAGGTGAGGGTAAAGGATCCCTCGCGGTAGGCCAGTTGGGCCAGCAGATACAGCAATTTCTCCCGCGCCTCAGCCGGGGAAAGACTTGAGGGAGAACAATCCAGGAGCAACACTGCAGGGATCCCCATCAGCTCAACCATCAACCCATAGCTAAGGATAGGGATTGGGTAAACACTAGGACAAGCTATGGTTCGGCTCTGCCACCACCGTGGCATCCGACTCCTCCGACAAGTGGGCAATCAGGCGATCCACCAGCCGCGACAGGGTTGCCCGTTCTTCTAGACTGAGACAGCCGTAGGTTTGCTCCCGCAACTCCCCAGTGAGAGGGGGTAAAATTTCTTTCAACTTCTCTCCGGCAGGGGTGAGGTGAACCCGCCAGATCCGCCGATCCTTGGGGTCCCGCTGCCGCCGGATCAGCTCCCGTTCCTCCATGCCGTCCAAGACACCGGTTATGGTGCCCCCCAACTGCTGCAGGCGCTCCCAGATGGTGGAGGTGGGGATCCCGTCTTCTTTCCAGAGGCAGCAAAGCACCACCCCCTGGGAGGTGCTCAGGCCGAAGGGCTCGAGGTAGGCCTGAAATTTCCGCCGCACCAATTGCGACAACAGCCGAAGGCGATAGCCCAGAGAATAGGGGGCCAGAATATCGCGCCATCGCTCCAGGAAGGCTTGTTTCTCCGAATGAACTACCCCACCGCGTAGGCGGG
>NZ_JANSIR010000058.1:31474-36269 GCF_047462155.1 Synechococcus sp. OH2 | reverse complement strand
GCGCTATCCCTCCCCACCCGGGTGGGGAATCCCGCGCCTTACGTTGAATAAGCCCAGGGAGATTACCCAGCAGCGAGGAAGCGTTGAGCAAAAGTTTGCATCATCCGGCGTTGGGTTAGTCTTGCTCAAGCGGCAGGTATCTTGTTACCACCACCAGGGCTTGAGGGGGGTGCCGTCGGGGAAGATCAGGCCGGCAATCTGGGATCCGCTGTGCTTGAGGCCCTCGATCTGGGCGCCTTCCAGGTTGGCCTGGGCGAGGTTGGCGCGGCTGACATCGGCCCGGCGCAGGTTGGCCCCCTGGAACTGGGCCTGACGCAGCTCGGCGCCGCTGAGATCGGCTCCTTCCAGGTCGGCATTTTGCAAGTTGGCCTCCCGCAGATCCGCCCGCTGCAAGTTGGCTCCCCGCAAGTCTGCTCCCTCTAGGTTGGATCCGCGCAGATCCACGCGGCTGAGGTCGGCCCCCCGCAGCCGGATCTGGCGCAGCACCAGCCCCCTCAAGTCGGCCTTGCTCAGGTCTTGGCCACAGAGATCCTGCCCCTCTCCTCCCCAGTTCTGCAACTGCCAGATGTGGCGCAGCCGCTCCTCCAGCCGGGTTGTCTCAGAAAGCTGGGATCCCCGCAGGCTGGTGCCGCTGACTTTTACCCCCCTCAGGTCGGCTCCCCGCAGATCTGCCCCTTCGAGGACAGCGCCGCTTAGCTTGGCTCCCTGCAAATTGGCCTGGCGCAGATCCGCCTGGCGCAGGTGGGCGCCGTTGAAGTTGCAAAGGCGCAGGTTGGCCTTTCTCAAGTTAGCTTCGTAGAAGTTGGCACCTCCCAGCCGTGCCTCTTGCAGATCCCCTCCCTCCAGGTCGGCGTAGGCAAAATCCCGCTCCCCGCGCCGATAGGCCACGATGACCCCCTGCGCACCTCCCACTGGGCGAAAGGGGCTGTAGGTGCGACAGGCTTCCTCTGCCTCCGGCTGCTCGAGCTGGGAGAGGAGCCGCCACGCTGCCAGGCGCACCGCCCAGGAGGTGTTGCCAGCCAGTGCTTCGATGAGTTCGGCCAGACCTGCCGGCCCGTACTGCAGCAACTGGGGCAAGGTGGCCAGACGTACCACCTCGTCGCCCTGGGTGAGCCGTCGCCGCGCCCCCTCAAGCCCCCCCAAGACCAGGGCGTGGATCGGTGCACCGCCGGCTGCCACTTGTCCCCCCAGCACCAGATCCCAGGGGCGGGGCCGGGATCCCTCACCTGTGCCCACTGCAGGTCGGGAGTTGCCGAGCATGGGTGGAGGCCAATGGGCCTGGTTATACCCAGCGCCCCACCACTACGCGGATGGTGCCATCCTCTAGGCGCTCCTCCGCCTCGATGGCGAAGCCCTGCTGCCGGGCAGAGCGCAGCAAGCTCTTGTGGGCGTAGCGCTGCAAAATCGGCTCTAGGAAAGTCTGGGGATCGATGCCCGCCCCCCACAGATCCACCACAAGCTCGTAGTGATCCCCGTTGCGGCGAAAGCCGATGTCAAAGCCGTTCTTTTGCCGGATCACCAGATCGGCGCGAGTGCGGTTCCAGAGGTAGCCGCGCAGGCTGGCGTTCCGCTCCACGGTGTAGCCCAATTCCTTGAGGGTCTCTTCCAGCAGGTCGGCATCCTTGATTTGCACTTGCAAGGTGGTGAAGTGGGACATGGCGGTTCCGATCCTTGAACGGATGGAGACGGGATCCTCACTATAGAAGCGCCTCTGCAGTTGTGGAAGAAATGTGAAGGAGGATTACGTTTCCCGCGGCTCCCGCAACTTCTCTGCCCTCACGGCAGCGGGATGGTGTTCTCGTTCCCTGGCTGCAGAGGCTTCGGCTTCTCCTGGGGAGCCGGGATCCCATCTCCCTTGGCCAGGGGCAAGGTGCGGGCCCGGGATCCCTGCCAAGGATCCAACACATCCCGAATCAGCACCTCCTGGATCCACACTTGCAGGATGGCCGCCAAGGGCACAGCCAAAAACAGGCCCAGTACTCCAAAGAAAAAGGCCGAGGTAACTTGGGCCACCAAAGTCAGAGCCGGCAAAAGCGACACCTGCCGCGACATGACGATGGGGGTGAAGACGCTGCTTTCCAACTGCTGGATGAAGATGTAGAGCCCCAGCACCGCCAGCGATTTCCAGGGGGCATCGGTGAGGGCCACCAGCATGGGGGCGACCACGCTCAAGGTGGGGCCGATGTTGGGGATGAAATTAAACAGTCCCGCCAGCACGGCATTGGCCAAGGTTAAAGGCACGCCCAAAATCCACAGCCCAATGCCGCTTAGCAGCATTACCAGGCTGCTGGTGAAGAGGATCCCCACCAGCCACCCTCGCAGCGCCAGCTCGCAGCGCTTGAGGATATAGCGGACGCGGGGGCGGTAAAAGGCGGGGAAAACCGAGACAAAGGCGCGGCTGTAGGCTTGAGGATCCACCAACAATAGGATGGTGAGGATGATGACAAACAGCAAGTTGAGCAGGGTGGCAAAGAAGGCGGTGAAGGACTGGGAGAAAAAGTCCCGCACCTGGCGCACCAACTCAGTGGCCTGGGGCACAAGACTATTGGCCAACTCCCGCAGCGTCGGCAGCTCGATATCCGTCGGCAACGAGAGGATGAGGTTCTCAAATAGCCGCTGCGCCTGCACGATCCCAGCGGGCACCCCATCGGTAAACAGCCGCCGCAACTGATCCGCCAGGGGAGGCACTACGATCAGCCCCACCAGAATTGCCCCCACCAGAACCGTCAAGCCGGTGATGAGGAGCGAGGGGCCACGGCGAAAACCGTAGCGCTGCGGGATCTGAGCCAGGGTGTCTAAAGCTACTGCCAAGACGATGGCCGCAAACACCAATAGCAGGATCTGCCGGATCTGCCAGAGCAGAACCAACAGGCCCAGCAGCGCTGCCAGCCCCAGCCAATGGGCGAAGGTCACCGCAGCTCACCTCCTCTCTCGCCCCGTCGTCGCCTATTCTAGATGGGATCCCGAGCATTCCCATGGGGGAGCGCCGTATGCGCGATCTGGAGCCGCAAGCAATGGCTCTGGCCTTTGATGGCCTGGAATTCGGGACAGAATCCTTTCCTGCCGAGGAAGTCCCCCTGCTCTCGGTGGGGGGAGTGTCCGGCTACTTGAAGTCGCTGCTGGCCGGGGATCCCTACTTGGCCAGGCTGTGGGTGGTCGGAGAAATCTCCAGTTGCCAGCGCAACCGCAACGGCCACCTGTTCCTGACCCTGGTGGATCCGGAAAGCGGCGATGTCCTCAAGGGGGTTGTGTGGCAAAGCCAGACTGCCCGGCTCAGCTTCTGGCCGGAAGTGGGGCAACAGGTGCTTGCGCTGGGGCAAATCGGCATCTACAGCGGCGGCAGCTACTATCGCCTTGTTATCTGGCAACTGCTGCCGGCGGGCGAGGGGCTGTTGGCGTGGCGCTTGCAGCAGCTCAAGGCCCGCCTGGCTGCCGAGGGCCTGTTCGACAACCAGCGGCCTCTACCTACCCACCCTCAGTGCATTGCCGTCGTCAGCTCTCCCGACGCCGCCGGCTGGGGCGATATCCGCCGCACCCTCAACCAGCGCTACCCCGGGCTGCGGGTGCTGTTTTCGCCGGCCCAGGTGCAAGGGGAAGCGGCCCCGGAGTCGATTGTGCGGGCCATTCGCCGGGTGGAACAGGATGGGCGGGCGGAAGTGCTGCTGATTGCTCGAGGGGGTGGATCCGGCGAGGATTTGGCTTGCTTTAACGATGAGCGGGTGGTGCGGGCCATTGCCGAGTGCCCTATTCCGGTGGTGACGGGGATCGGCCACCAGCGGGACGAGACCTTGGCGGACTACGCGGCCGACTACGCGGCCCACACCCCCACAGCGGCGGCCGAGCGGATCGTGCCCGATCTGCGGGAATTGCAGTACCAGGGATCCCAGTTGCGCCAGAAGTTGATCGAACGCACGCTGCAGGCTTTGGAGAGGGCACAGCGGCGCTTCCAGCACACCCAGCGCCATCTCGCCCAAATCCATCCGGAGCGGCTGCTGCAACAGGCGCAGGAGCGCCTAGCCCAACGACAGCAGCACCTTGTCCAGGCCGTGCGCCATCGCCTTCAGCAGCAGCAACAGCGCCAACAGGCCCTCCAGGAGCACCTGCAAGCCCTCGACCCTGCCGCCGTCCTCAGGCGGGGCTATGCCCTGGTGCGGGACGAACGGGGATCCCTGGTTCGCACCCACCACCTACCGCCGCAGACCCGGCTGAGGATACAACTGGCCTCGGGAAGCCTCTGGGCCCGAGTGGAGGAGAGCCATGAGCCGCCGCAAACGTGAGGATCCCTGGCGCTACGAAGCAGCCATTGCCGAAGTGGAAAGTTTGATTGCCCAGATTGAATCGGGGGAGCTGGATCTGGAGGAAGTGGTGGAGCGCTTCCAGCAGGCCGCCCAGACCCTAAAGCGCTGCGCCCAGTTTTTGGAGCAAAAACGGCAGCAGGTGGAGATCCTCATTGAGGAGTTAGGCCCTGGCGAAGAAGAGCTGCGCGAGTTCTAGAGCCGGGGGGAATGGGGCAGTCCAAGAAACTGGGCTAAGGCCCCAGGTGCCCCTGCTGCTGTTGCTCAACGGGGGCAAGGCTTGACGAAGGGGGCGGTGCCCCTGAAGATGGTCAAGTCGTCAAGATCCTTTGGGGCGCCCTCTATGTCCGCCAAGATCTTGGATGGCAAAGCCCTGGCTGCTCGCCTGCAAGCGGAGATGGCCGCCCAAGTGCAAGCTTGGCTGCCGCGGGTGGGGCGTCCGCCGGGATTGGCGGTGCTGCGGGTTGGAGAGGATCCCGCCAGTGCGGCTTACGTGCGCG
>NZ_JANSIR010000058.1:22351-31355 GCF_047462155.1 Synechococcus sp. OH2 | reverse complement strand
GGCCTGTGAGCGGGTGGGCATCGCCTCCTTTGGCCGCCATTTTTCCGCCCAAGACTCCCCCGCCCACCTGCTCGACGCCATCGCCCAACTCAACCAGGACGAGCGCGTCGATGGCATCCTCGTGCAACTGCCCTTACCCCCCGGCTGGGATCCCATCCCGCCCCTTCTGGCCATCGACCCCGACAAAGACGTGGACGGGCTTCACCCCCTCAACCTGGGCCGGCTGCTGCGCGGCGAGCCCGGCCTGCGCAGTTGTACCCCCCTGGGCGTGATGCGCCTGTTGCAAGCGGAAGGGATCCCGATTGCCGGACGAAAGGCGGTGGTGGTCGGTCGCAGCATCCTGGTGGGCAAGCCCCTGAGCCTGATGTTGTTGGCTGCCGACGCCACGGTTACCATGGCCCACTCCCGTACACCCAACCTGGCCGAAGTAACCCGCAGTGCCGACATTGTAGTCATGGCCGTGGGGCGCCCTCGCTTGCTCAAGGCAGAAATGGTGAAGCCGGGGGCTGTGGTGGTCGATGTAGGCATCAACCGTATCCAAGGCCCTGACGGAGCTGAGCAGTTGGTGGGAGATGTGGACTACGAAGCGGTTAAAGAGCGGGCCGCTGCCATCACGCCTGTGCCGGGCGGCGTGGGGCCGATGACGGTGACGATGCTGCTGGCCAACACCCTGGAAAGCTACAAGCTTCGCAGCCACCTGTAGCTGGAGGCTGTCCTCAAAATCCATGTCCTTGAAAAACTTCCAACCGCTGGCCACCAGGATGGAACCTTGGAGACATCAGCGAGGCTCCTTGTATAGCTTGTTACTCCGAGTGGCAGTGAGATGAGTGATCTTCAGGCCTGCTCGAGAGTCCCCGCGGGGGGAGCGCAAGAAGATTGCTAAGCGATAGTTATTCGCTGTCAAATTTTTGTCCAAATCCTTTACGTTGACAGTCGCAGATCGGGGATCGCTGTAACGTATGGATATGAACTTAGGTTAACTAGCGGCCCGTTTCCCCAGAACTGAAGCTCCGAGGGCGGGCAAGGAGTAGGGTCTCATGCTGCCGAGTGGCTCCCAAAATCCCCCTGAGCCGGCGGCCCAATCAGGGCAAGGGGATCCGGCTCCCTTTCTAACCGATGCTAGCTCTCCGCCTCCGCGAGCTACCACCACCGTCCCCTACGTGGTGTTGCACGGTCATTTCTACCAGCCGCCGCGGGAGGATCCCTGGTTGAACCGCGTTGAACGTCAGCCCAGCGCCAGCCCCTTCCACGACTGGAACGAGCGCATTTTAGCGGAGTGTTATCGTCCCAACGCCTTTGCCCGCATCCTGGACGATCAGGGGCGGGTGGTGCGCATTGTCAATAACTACGAATTCTTGAGTTTTAACTTTGGCCCCACTCTCCTCTCCTGGTTGGAGGAGCACGACGTTGAAGTGTACCAACGCATCTTGACTGCCGACCGCCTCAGCGCCGAGCGGCTGGAGGGACATGGCAATGCCATTGCCCAGGTCTACAACCACGTCATCCTGCCCCTGGCCAACGAGCGGGACAAGTACACCCAGATCCGCTGGGGGATCGCCGATTTCCAGCATCGCTTTGGCCGCTTCCCCGAAGGCATGTGGCTGGCGGAAACTGCCATCGATGCAGCAACAGTTGCAGCCTTAGTCGACTGCGGGATCCGTTTCGTCATCCTCGCCCCCAGCCAGGCGCAGCGCATTCGTCCTTTGGGTCAAACGGAATGGATCGATGTCAGCCAGGGCCAGATCGATCCCAGCCGGCCCTACCGCTGCTTTACCCCGGATCGCAGCGGCTACCTGGACATTTTCTTTTTTGACGGCCCTATCTCCCGGGATCTCGGCTTTGGCGATATTGTCTACAGCACCCAGTCGCTGGCAGAGCGGCTCCGGCTGGCCATCCGCCCTGACAGAGAAGGGGAACCCTATCTGATTAACTGTGCTACCGATGGCGAGACCTTTGGCCACCACAAGCGCGGCGTGGAGCGCACGCTGGCCTATGCCTTTTGCGAAGAGTTTCCCCGGCGGGGCTGGCAGGTGGGCAACTACGGCCACTTCCTCAGCTACCATCCCCCCGCTTGGGAGGTGCAACTCAAGCCAGTTACGGCCTGGAGCTGCGCCCACGGGGTGGGACGGTGGTCGCGCGACTGCGGCTGTGGGGCAGTTCCAGGCTGGCACCAGCGCTGGCGGCAACCGCTGCGGGAGGCCCTCAACTGGCTGCGGGATCAGTTGGCCGAGATCTACGAAACGGAGGCCAAGGCCTACCTACGGGATCCCTGGCTGGCCCGGGATCGCTACATCGAGGTGATCTTGGATCGGGAGCGCTGCGAGGCGTTTTTGCAGGAGCACCAGAGCCACCGCCTCACTGCCGAAGACCGGGTGCAAGTGCTGCGCCTGTTGGAGATGCAGCGCTACGGCCAATTGATGTTTACCAGTTGCGGCTGGTTTTTTGAGGAGCTGTCCCGTCCTGAGGGAGTGCAGATCCTGCGCTACGCGGCGCGGGCCATCGAGCTGGCGGCAGCAGTGGCGGATGTGGATCTGGAAGAAGAATTTCTGCGCCGCTTGAGCAAAGCCCCCAGCAACCTCGAGCTCTACAAAGATGGCCGAGGCGTTTACCAGGCGCTGGTGCGCCCCTGCCTAGTTAGCCCGCGGCGGCTGGTGGCTCAGCACGCCATGCTTTCCCTGTTCAACAGCATGCCCCGAGCTCCCGGATATATGCTGGAGCCAGTGGATCAGGAGCGCCTGGCTATAGGGGGATCCACCCTGCTGGTTGGGCGAGTGAAGCTCTCTTTTCCCACCACCTTTGAGGAGCATGACCTCATCTACGCTCTCCTCCATCTGGGCGGCTGGGACTTTCAATGTGGCGTCAAGCCGTTTACGGGGCGGCGCAGCTATGAGCAGTTGAAAGCCCGCCTGCTGTCTGGAGCCCACAGCCGCATCCAGGTGATCCTGACCCTGCAGGAGCTGTTTGGCCCGGAAACCTTTGACCTCAACGCTTTGACGGAGGAAGACCGGCAGCAGATGCTGCGCTGGTTAACCCAGGATACCCTGGATCGCCTAGCCCAGCTCTACCGCCAAACCTACCTGGAAAACTACGGGGTTTTGATGGCTTTTCGGGCCGATGGCCTGCCAATCCCAGAGGAGCTGTTGGCTGCTGCGCAGATCACCCTCAACCAGCGCCTGTTAAGCAGCTTGCGAGCGATGGAAATCGAAGAGGGCAAGCGGGATCACCTGCTGGAGTTGCGGGCCATTGCCCGCGAGGCGGAGCAGTTGGGGTGCCAGTTGCGGCGGGAAGAGGCGGCCCGGGTTTTGGATCGGCTCTTGCAGCGGGGGATGTGGCAGTTGGCCCAGGCAGCCGACTCGGAAACTCTCAGCGAACAGCTCCACAACCTAGAAGAGTGGCTGCGCCTAGCTGCCGATCTCAACCTGCCTATCCGCCTGGATCGCCTCCAAGAGCTCTACCTGCTGCGGCTAGAGCGGCAGCGATTAGAGGCGCTCCGCAGTGGCCCTGGGATCCCTGGCGAAGTCCTCCACTGCTTGCTGCGGCTGGGGCAACAACTTCGCATCAATGGTGCTGCCTGTCTCCAGCACCTACTGCCTCCAGCACCTACTGCCTCCAGCAACTGCTGAGGGCTAACCCCCATCGGGATGACAGGATTCGAACCTGCGACCCCTTCGTCCCGAACGAAGTGCGCTACCAAGCTGCGCTACATCCCGAGGTCAATCCAAAGCTTTGTAAGTATAGCATGCCATGCATGCTGTCTTCCCGCGGGTGGGAGCAGGGATCCCCGGCCAAGCGGGAGTCGTTCTGCGCTAAGCTATGGGGATCCACCGTTGCCCTACCGGAGTATGAGTCAGACCAAGGGTTTCAGCCAATCCAAGCCAGAGAAAAAACCGGCCAAGGCCAACACGGCTAAGCGCAAGGAAGCCGCCAAACGCTACGATGAGCTGAAAGCCAAGGGGATGCCGGAGTTCGCCATTTTTGCCCGGCGCCGCCAAGCTGAGCCCGGCAAACCCAACCCCTGGCTACCCGTGGGATCCCTGGCGGTCAGTCGCTCCAGCGCCATCCATCAGGCCATCTTCCAAAACGAGGAAGAGCTCAAAAAAGCAGCCGTCCGCCTCTTTCCCCGTCTTAGCAAAGTCAAAGACGAGCTGGAGTTTGGCTTTCGCCTCAAGGACAAAGAGTTTCAAGACGAGCCCATTCAGGTGGCAGTCCGGCCCCAGCCTTCGCCCCTTCAGAGCTGGATAGACAGGGTGCGCAGGTGGCTGGGCCTGGGCAAAAGAACTACCCAAGCCTCCAAGAAAGGCTAAGCCGTGGCAAAGGCTTTGGGTAGCCAGCTCAAAATCAAGGGGTTGACGATCTCTGGGCGCTCGTCGTGGGGACAATGGCCCGTCTCGGGAAGAGGGAAAAATTGGTAGTCGATCCCCTGCACATGGTTTTGAAAGCCGCGGCCCCGTTCAATAGGTGTCCAGGGATCCCGTTCGCCCCAGATCACCAGCAGCGGGCAGCGCACCTGGGGCAGCAGCGCTTCGGGGGTGGGGCCAGGGGGAGCGGTGAGAATGGCCGCAAACACTTGCTGCGCTCCCACGTCACAGGAAGGGGCGTAGAGGATCTCCACCAGCTCATCAGTGATGGCCGCAGGGTTGCAGTACACCTGTTCTAAGGTGGCGCGGATCCGCTGCCGCTGCCGCAGCCAATTAAACAGCAGTGGCCCCGTGACTGGCGAGGCCACCAGAGCAGTGAAGGTGGCCATGAAAACGCGGGCCATCGGGCTGAGCTCGTGGGAGCGATGGTTCAGGCCGCCGGCACAGTTAAGCAGCACTGCCCCTGCGGTCAGTTGCGGGTGCTGGGCGGCCATGAGCAGGCTAAGCAGGGCGCCGATGGAATTGCCAATAAACACTGCTGGCTGCCGCACGTGCTGCTGCCAAAAATCTGCTAGCAGCTCGGCCCACAGTTCTAGGCTGTAGGCAAGAACTGGCTTGGCCGAGCCGCCAAACCCCAGCAAATCCAAAGCATAGACCCGGTATCCCGCCGCCGCTAGCACAGGGATGTTGTGCCGCCAGTGGCCAATGGAGGCCCCAAAGCCATGCACCAAAATCAGTGGGGAGCCAGATCCCTGGACGACGTAGCGAATGGCGTGACCCCGCCAGCTCCAGGTTTGGGGAGCAAAAGGGGCAATGGGATCGGCTGCCAAACTAGCAGGAGGAGCAGTGAACACAGCCAGAAAAATGTGGGTCCCTACCTCCTCATCCTACCGCCACTCTCGAGTGTCCTTCTCTGCTGGCCATCGCCCCCACTCCCTTTCTCCGAGGAGATCTGGCTTCTCGGCAAGACTCTCAGGTAACCACATCCGGCTGCTGCCGACCGGTGCGAGCGCGGATCTGGGCGAAGTGATCCGCCAGTTGGATTAGCTCGGCTAGGGCCACCTGGGGATCCAGGCCATGCCGGCTGGGATCCGGCTCAAATCGCTCCAAGTACACCCGCAGAGTGGCCCCGTGGGTGCCGGTGCCGGAGAGGCGGTAGACGATGCGGGAGCCATCCTCAAAGCCAATGCGGATCCCTTGGTTGTGGCTGATGCTGCCGTCCACCGGATCCGTGTAGCTGAAGTCATCGGCATAGGCCACCGTCTGGGAGCCAAAGCGCTGCCCCACCCAGCTTGTCACGGAGCGCCGCAAGTGCTCCATCAGCTCCTCGGCCACCTCCACCGGCAGCCCCTCGTAGTCGTGGCGGGAGTAGAAGTTACGCCCGTAGGTGCGCCAGTGCTCTTCCACAATCTGCCGCACCGACTGCCGTCGCACAGCAAGGATGTTCAGCCAAAAGAGGACAGCCCAGAGGCCATCTTTTTCGCGGATATGGTTGGAGCCGGTGCCGAAGCTCTCCTCGCCGCAGAGGGTCACTTTGCCGGCATCCAGGAGGTTGCCGAAAAATTTCCAGCCGGTAGGAGTCTCATAGCAAGGGATCCCCAGCTTGGCTGCCACTCGGTCTGCTGCCTGGCTGGTGGGCATGGAGCGGGCGATCCCGGCCAGTCCCTCCCGGTAGCCGGGCACTCGCTGGGCGTTGGCCGCCAGCACGGCCAAACTGTCGCTGGGAGTTACGTAGAACTGGCGGCCCAGGATCATATTGCGATCCCCATCACCATCAGAGGCGGCGCCGAAATCCGGGCCGTCCTCCCGAAACAGCAGCTCCACCAGGGCGCGGGCATGCACCAAGTTGGGATCCGGGTGGCTGCCGCCAAAGTCGGGCAGGGGCTGGCCGTTGAGGACGCTGCCCGGCGCTGCCCCCAGGCACTCTTCCAGGATGGTGCGGGCATAGGGGCCGGTGACGGCGTGCATGGCGTCGAAGGCGATACGGATCCCAGAGGCCAGGTAATCGCGGATGGCGTCAAAATCAAACAGGCGCTGCATCAGGCCCAGATAGTCGGCCACTGGGTCGATGACGGAAAGCGTCAGGGATCCCAGCCGCTGCTCTCCCAAGCGGTCTAGATCCACATCTGGGGCTTCCAGGATGCGGTACTCCCGAATCTGCTGGGTGCGGGCGTAGATGGCCTCGGTCACCTTCTCCGGGGCAGGGCCGCCGTTGCCGATGTTGTACTTGATGCCAAAGTCTCCCTGGGGGCCGCCGGGGTTGTGGCTGGCCGAGAGGATAATGCCGCCGTAGGCCCCGTATTTGCGGATAAGGTGGGAGACTGCCGGCGTGGAGAGGATCCCGCCCTGGCCCAGCAGCACCCGCCCGATGCCGTTGGCTGCTGCCATCTTGAGCAGGATCTGGATGGCTTCCCGGTTGTAGTAGCGCCCGTCTCCGCCCACCACCAGGGTTTGGCCAGCGGATCCCTCGAGGACGTCAAAGATGGACTGGACAAAGTTCTCCAGGTAGTGGGGCTGCTGGAACACCTGCACCGGCTTGCGCAGGCCGGAGGTGCCCGGCTTTTGGTCAGGAAAAGGGATGGTGGCCACGGTGCGGAGGGTCATAAGCTGCCGAAACTCTGCTTGCCCCTCTACTATCTCATCCCCAGCCCTGCTCTTCTGCCCGCTCTTGGGGATTGGTTGTCGCCTCTTGCTGTAGCTTGCTGCCTCAGGATCCCTTGCCGCCAGGCTCAGGGCAGGACTTTGAGCGCCTGGCCGGCGCTGCGGCCATAGCGGCTGGGATCGTACATCTCCTGGACAAGGGCAGGGGCCACCTGGAACTGGCCGGGGATCTCCGGGCGGAAGAGGTAGACGAACTCGTGGCGGCCCTGCCTGAGCTCGGTGCTGAAGAAGGCCACGCGGTCGTCGCGGTTTTCTTGATGGGTCCAAAACCAGTCCCACCAGTAGTCGGGGGCCGAGCCGGTGAGCAGCCGCGGATCCTGGGAGGTGATCTCGGCGCCGCTGGGCAAGGGATCCTCGATCACCACATAGTGGCTATCCCGCTCAGCTTCCACCGTCAACCGGGCCAGGAGCACCTCGCCGGCGCGCACCGCCTCGCCGGGGCGCAGGAGCTGTTCTCGGTAGCGGATCTCTCCGTTGGCTTGGGGTTGGGGCTGTAGGCGGAAGTAGCTGCGGCTAATGGCAAAGCCTTGGCTTTGAGAGGGCAGAGGGTTGGGAACAAAAGCTTCTCCCCTCAAGCTGTAGTAGAGGGGGCCGGTGCCGGATTTTTCTAAGCGCAGGCGGCGCAGGGTGCTCACTTCGGCGTCGTCCCAGTCCAGCACCTGGCGGGGATCCGCAGCGCTGGCCTGCCAACGTGCCAGTTCAGCTCCGCTCACCTCCTCCAACACCCGCACCTGGCCGGGGTCGGGCTGTTGCTGTTGCTGGGCTTGGTAGTAGGCCACCAGGCCCAGGAGGGCATCGGCGGTGGCTTTGGTGGTGCGCCAGCGGTTGTCCTGCCGCTGCTGGAGAAGGGCGGTGGCGATCTCGCCGGCGCGGCCATCCTGCAGGCGCACGGCCAGTTGCAAGAGGGGCCCGGCCACCTCCAGGTCGTCGTAGGTGGAGCGCTCCCCGGTCGGCGGGGCGGAGGCGGCAGGAAGAAACCAGCGCCCCTGGGGATCCCTTTGCCGCCGCTCTAGAACCTCATCCAGAGCCGCTTGGGCGGGATCCCGCTGGCCCTGTTGCAGGGCGGCCAGCCCGCGGTAGGCCAGGCCAAAGGTGGAAAGCTGCGGCGGCGGCGGCAGCTCAGCAGTCACCAGCGCCGGATCCCAGAGGGCCAGGCTGTAGGCCACAAAGGCCCGCAGATCGGGGGAGAGGGGTTGGAACTGCTGCCCAGCCAGGTACTCCAAAGCCCGCTGCACCCGCCACTCCTTGAGGGCATAGCCAGCGGCCTGGGCGAGATGATAGCCCTGCAGGATGTAGGCGGTCAGGTAGGGGTTGCTGGTGTCGTAGGCCCACCAGCCCCAGCCGCCGTCATAGTTCTGGGAGTCCTCCAGCCGCTGCAGGCCGGCTCGAACCACCCGCGGCAGCCGCTCCAGGGTGGGCGAGCGCAGGTTCAAGCCCAACTGCTTGCTGGCCTGGGCCACCGCCAAGGCGGGCAAAAAGCGGCTCAAGGTCTGCTCGGTGCAGCCGTAGGGGAACTGGACGAGATAGTCCAACGGCCCCAAAAGCTCCGCTGCCGGGCTGGCGGCCAGTTCCAGATGCAGGTGTCGGGATCCCGGCACCCAAGTGGCCGGCCAATCCAAAGGCAGCTCAAGGCTGTTCGCCTGCAGCCGCCCCGTTTGGAAGAAGCGGTGTACTGCTCCCAAGGGCTGGCTGGGGATCCGCAGTTGCAGCGCATCCTGCAGCCCCTCCCCTTGCGCCCAAACCCGCACAGGGGTATCGCCGGCCCCCAGCACCTGCAGCGGCCATTCCACCCGCTCCGCCCCTTGGGCGGGCACGGTCAGGCGTTGCCGTTGGGGGCCCTGCACTTCTAGGTTTCCGGGCACTTCCAGCCCCACTTCCACTGCTTGGGCTTGACCGGTGCGGTTTTGCACGATGGCCGCCAAGGTGAGCCGATCCCCCACCCGGAAAAAGCGGGGGGTGGCCAGGCGCACCAAGAGGTCTTTGCT